>NZ_JBZRPK010000678.1:0-14626 GCF_058382125.1 Haloferax sp. s1 | reverse complement strand
GAACCGGCCACGACGGGTACTGGCGTCCCCGGCTTCGGTGCCGTGCTCGCCGTGATTGCGCTGCTCGCGGTCGCACTCATCGCGGTGCGCCGCGACTAGTAACCGCTCGACGCGGTTCGTTTCATTCCTTTTTCATCTTTTGCGGTCCGAGAGCGACGCAACTGCCTACAGATTTTTATTACCGGTGTCCAAATCGGACAACGATGCCTCGACCCCGTTTCTTGATTTTTGCCCTTGTGGTTGCTGCGGTACTCCTCGCAGCGGTCGCACCCCCAACTCTTGGGGCGAGTGGCAACTACGATATCGACATCGACGGTTCCATCGACACCGTCGACAGAACTGTTTCGACAGAACGCGGCGACTTCCTCGTCACTGAGGTCGGCCGTGCCGACGCTGGCGATAGCGTCGGAGTCTCGGTTGACGCACCGAGCGGTGCCGAATACTCGATTATGATTCACGACGCCGACGAGAATATCCGCCGGTCGATTTCTCGCACCGGCGACGACTCAAAGTCATTCGATACCGACGGACTCGAACCGGGCACTTACTCCGTCTCGGCCACCAACCAATCGACCGAGGAGGTGCACGACGTTGAACCGCTCGTGATTCGCGCGTACCGCCTCACGGTCAACGCCGACGACGCCGTCGAAAATGGCAACGACCTCGACGTGACGGTCGAACTCGACCAAGTCGAGTCGGGCGAACCCGTCGAAACCGTCCAAGTCGTCCTCGCGAACGACTCCAAGAACACCCGAGTCGACGCTTCGAAAGTCAACGATTCGAACTACTCGGCGTCGGTCTCGACCGACGACTTCGCAACCGGCGACTACTCGCTGTACGCAGTCGTCCGCACCGACGACAAGGCGATGGGCGAGAACGAACTCGTCGGCGTGAGCGACGCTTCGACGGTCGAAGTCGTCGACCAGAAGGAATCCGAAACCTCGACGCCCGGCGGTGGCGGGTCCGGTGGCGACCCGTCCGACGGCGATTCGTCGGATGGCGACTCCGATTCCACGAACAAGACCACGACGACCACGTCGAACAACTCGACGACGCCGACGACCACGACAAACAACCCGACGACCACGACGACCACCGAAGGGACGGACCACTCGGAGCCCACGACTACGGCAACAACGACGACGGACAACGTCGTGACGCCAAACGAGTCGGCAACGACGACCGAGCAACCGACGACTTCGTCGGACGTCCCGAACACGGCACCCCAAGCGCTGTTCGGTGTGCTCGTCGTCTTCGCTGTCGGCCGACGACTCGTCCGTAACTGACTGACGCCACCATCTCGGTTGGCTCTTTTATGTAGCTTTCATTGGTAGCGATTGGGCTGACCGGAGCGACTGGGCTGACTGGAGAGATTGGGCTGACTGGAGAGATTGGGCTGACTGGAGAGATTGGGCTGACTGGAGTGACCGGAGCGTCTGACTAGACGATGGTAATCGAGCGCTTCGCCGTGGCTATGCAGTCGAGACCCATTCTCACATTGACACGCCAGCTATATGCTCCGTCGCGCATCACGTGGGGTAATGGCTGATTCGGTCTCCGAACATCGCCCCCGTTCAGTAGACGACGCAGCGACTGCTCTCCATTGTGAGCGTGTCGTTCGGGAGTACTCACGCGGTCCCGACTCGCTTTTTTCCCGTGGGTCGGACGCGCCGACGGTTCGTGCCCTCGATGGCGTCTCCCTGTCGATTTCGACCGGTGAGTTCGTCGCCATCGCCGGGCCGAGCGGCAGCGGCAAGTCGACGTTGTTGCACCTCCTCGCCGCCCTCGACACGCCGACGCAGGGTGACGTGACCGTCGCCGAAACCGACGTTCGTTCCCTGTCCGCTCGCGGTCGGACGAAGCTCAGACGCGATACCATCGGCATCGTCTTCCAGCATTTCCACCTGTTGCCCTCGCTTTCGGCTCGCGGCAACGTCGCACTCCCGCTTATCGAACGCGGCGTCTCCAAACGAGGGCGTCGCAAGCGCGCCGACGAACTGCTCGAACAGGTCGGACTCGCCGACCGCGCCGGGCACAAACCGGGCGAACTCTCCGGCGGCGAGCAACAGCGCGTCGCGATTGCACGGGCGCTCGTTTCTGACCCCGCGGTTCTCATCGCCGACGAACCGACGGGCGAACTCGACACGGAAACGGGCCAACGCGTTCTCGACTACATCGAACAGACGGCCTCTGACCGTGCGGTCGTCGTCGCAACGCACGACGACCACGTCATCGACCGGGCCGACCGCGTCGTTCGCCTCCGTGACGGTGTTGTGGTGAGCGATGAGTAGGCGGCATCGACTGCTCGGCATCCTCGGACTTGCTGTCCGGCGTATTCTCGGTCGCCTGCGGACGACCTCGTCCAAGCAGGTCCTGTTGAGCGTCCTCGGCGTCGCGCTCGCGGTGACGCTCATGACGACCGTCAGCGGCATCGCGCTCGGGATGGGTGCGGAGAACGCGATTCAAAGCGAGGATGTCGACTACTGGGTCGTCCCCGAGGCGAGTACGGCCTCTTCGGTCGCGGTCGACGTCGGCAGTCCGCAACTCGGTAACACACACGCGATTACCGAGCGACTCGACACGGACGAGCGCATCGACTACGCGACGCCGGTCCAGACGCAACTCGTCCGGTTGTCTCCCGGCGATGGAAACGGGTCCACAGAGGAGTACGTCCTGGTTGCAGGCATTATCCCACCCGAAAAGCCGACGAAAGTCGTCGGCGTCCCGACGGACGCGCTCGAACCGGGAGATCCCCACTATGCAAACGGCACCTACGAAGGGCCGCGAACCGGCGAACTCGTGCTCAACGAGGCCGGTGCAGAGCTGTTGGGTCTCTCGGCTAGCGACGAAGTGACCGCAACGGTCGGCAATTCGCGTGCGACGTTCACGGTCACCGACGTTCGGCAGGCCGACGTTTCGAGCGGCGTCGGTCCCGTTCCGGTTGCACTCGTCCACCACTCGGAACTCCAGACGATGACTGGGTCGACTTCTGGCGACCTCGCGGACCAACTCCTCGTAAGCACGAACGCCGCGGGCGTGAAGTCGGACATCGAAGCGGTGTATCCGCGAACTTCGGTCGTCACGCAGACCGGGCTAGCGGTTCGCGGCGCGTCTACGTCGAGTCTCCCGCTCGCGATGGCCGCCGTCTCACTTACCGTCGCCATCCTCGTCGGCGTCCTCTTCGTGGCGACCATGATGGGGCTCGAAGTCAACGCTGACCGGCGCAATCTCGCCGTTCTCTCGGCGATGGGCTATCGAACCGGCTCACAAACGCTCCTCGTCGTCGCGGAGACGGTCATCGTCGCTACTATCGGCGGCGTCATCGGCGTCGTCATGGGTATCGGCGGCATCCATCTGACGAACGCGATTACACAGGAGATACTTGGTGTACAGGTCGCGCTGTTCGACCCGATTCTCATCGGGTACAGCGTCGCCGTCGCGGCGGCTATCGGGCTTATCTCGTCCGTGTATCCCGCGTGGCTCACCTGGCGAACCCCGACACTGGAGGCGATGTCGCATGACTGATTCCGACCCGACTACTGCGCGATTCCCGCGACTCGCTCGCGCTCGCGCCGCGGCGGGCATCGCGTTCTCGCAACTCTCGCACGCCCGCGGGCGGACGGTTCTGACCGTCCTCGGCATCACGCTGGCCGTGCTCGCGGCGACGCTTCTCGCCGGAACAGGTATCGGTGTTATCCAGACGGGTCAACAGAAGTTTGACGCGGCTGGCCGCGACGTGTGGGTTACCGGCGGCCCGGTTCGGTTCTCGCCAGCCGGCGTCGGCGGCTTCGAGAACACTATTGTCGGCGCACACGAGTTAGACGCCGAGTTAGAGGCCCACGAAGACGTTCAGGTGGCGGTTCCGATGGCGTTCCAGACAGTGTACGTCAAATCGAACGACACGGACTATCAGACGCTCATCGGTGTTGGGTCGCCCGCCCACGGCGGGTCGGTTCAGATTACGAACGGCTCCGGATTCAGTTCTAGAGACGTACACTACGCCGACGGCAACTATTCCGGGCCGATGACTCACGAGGTCATCATCGACCAGCGAACCGCAGACATGATGAACGTCTCAATCGGCGACTCGCTGTACATCGGCGGGACAACGGGTATTGCTCGGAAAAACGAGTTTACCGTCGTCGGCATCTCGCCGACGTTCTCGCGGTTCCTCGGCTCGCCGAGCGTCGTCGTCCAGTTGAGCGAACTACAAGAAGTGACGGGAACGACCGGCACTGACAAAGCGACGATTATGACGCTCACCGTCGCCGACGACGCCGACCCCGAAGCGGTTGCGGACGACCTCGAAGCGGAGTATCCGGCCTACGATATTCGGACGAACAAGGAGCAACTGAAAGAGATTCTCCGCGACCAGGCGGTCCTCATGGCCGCCGGCGGAAGTCTTGTCTTCCTCGCGCTGCTCGCGGGGCTTGCGCTCACCGTGAATATCCTGCTCTCGCACGTGTACCACCAACAGCGGGAGTTCGCCGCGCTCAAGGCACTCGGTACGTCCTCGTCGACGCTCTCGTTAACGCTCGTCGTGCAGGCGCTCGTCCTCGGGACTGTCGGCGGTATCCTCGGCGTCGTACTCAGTTTCCCGGCCGCGCGCGGTCTGAACCGACTGGCGAAACTCGTCGTCGGGTTCGGTGATATCGTCGTCCTCCCGCAGTCCGTCCTCATCGGCGGCTTTGCCATCGCGTTCCTGATGAGCCTCATCTCGTCACTCGTCGTCAGCCGACAAATTGCCGGTATTCGACCGCTTGAGCACCTGTAAGGCGTCGGCTGTCCGCGGCGGCGACGATTTACACCGCTTTACGCACCCGCACCCACAAGCGATAGTTTAGTTACCCCGGACTGACCACCACTGCATATGGCAACGGCACGACGTGAGCGATTCATCCGTGCACAACTCGCGTGGATGCTCGGAGCGACGCTCATCCTCGTTCTCCTCGACTCGCTGTCCTACGAATTGGTGTTCGTCGTGTCGCTCATCGGCTTTCTCGTCATCGTCGAACTCACCGCGCCCATCGCAGTGACGCCGACGTGGCGGCGCAGACTCCTGTGGCTCATCGGCGGCGGACTCGTGGTCTTCGGATACATCGTCATACGACGGATTCTCGACATCCTTCCGTCGGGGGTGGTCTGAGTGCGTATCGGGTCTCGCGAGGTTGGCTATCCGCACCTCCTCGCAGCGGGCTTGCTCCTCACGATGCTCATCGGCGTCGGCATCGGTGCGAGCACGTCTTCGTCCACCTACGGCGCGTTCAACCCCGCGTGGGACGGTGGCTCCGGCGTTCGTGACGTTGCGGCGGACTCGCCCGCCGAGACGACCATTGCCTACAACACCACCGACTACGGCGAGGCTGAGGCGTCCCAGTCGGTCGCATTCGTCATCTCTCCTGAGACAGGGTACACCGACGCCGAGTCGGCCCGCATCGAGTCGTTCGTCCGCGACGGAGGGACACTCGTCGTCGCCGACGACTTCAGACCGCACGGGAATGCCCTCTTGACCCGACTCGGCGCAAGCGCGCGCATCAACCGGACGCCGCTTCGCGACGACCGCCACCAATTCAAGTCGGGCGCGCTCCCGATAGCGACGCAGACGACGTCGGACTCACTCACCAGTAACGTAGACCAACTCACGCTAAACCACCCGGCGACGGTGGCAGCGAACGAAAGCACCGTGCTCGTCCGTTCGTCGAACTTCTCGTACCGCGACACCGACGGCGACGAGGAACTCGACGAGTCCGAGTCGCTCCAGTCGTATCCCGTCGTGACTACTGAGCGACTCGGCGCTGGCGAGGTTGTCGTCGTCAGCGACCCGAGTATCTTCATCAACTCGATGCTCGAACAACCGGACAACCGCGCCTTCACAGCGTCACTTGTAGGGTCACACGAGACCGTCCTCCTGGACTTCTCACACACCAAGGAACGACCGCCGCTTCAGATTGCACTCCGCACCCTTCGCGACTCAGCTAGCCTCCAGTTACTCTTCGGCGGCGTCGTCGTCGGCGCACTGGCCCTCATCTCCCGGCGCGGCCGATTCGAGTTGTAACGACTGTTGCGGTCGTGCTGTTCGACAATACTCGTTTCCTCTCGTCCACGACTTGATTTTTTGTCTCAACTCTGTCGAAAGTCCGCACTTATTTGTGGTCGCCGTCCGGAGTAGCAGTAAGAATGAGTGCTCCCGAAGAGGTCTACTCAGCCATCCTCGACGAGACATCACAGCTCCTCGTCGGGAACGAAGACGCGATTGAGGCGCTTACAATCGCGTTACTAACCAACGGACACGTACTCCTCGAAGGGGTCCCGGGCGTCGCCAAGACGACGATTGCGAACCTCTTTGCGCACGCCGCGAACCTCGACTACCAGCGGATTCAGATGACACCCGACGTGCTTCCGGCGGACATCACCGGCACGCACATCTACCGCGAGAATCTCGGTGAATTCGACCTGCAGCGGGGTCCCGTCTTCTCCAACGTCGTCCTCGCCGACGAGATTAATCGGGCGACGCCGAAGACGCAGTCCGCGCTGCTGGAAGCGATGGAAGAGGGGCAGGTGACAATCGAGGGCGAGACGCTCAAACTCCCCTATCCGTTCATGGTCATCGCAACCCAGAACCCAATCGAGTACGAAGGGACGTTCAACCTCCCCGAGGCCCAGCGCGACCGCTTCCAGTTCAAGGTCGTCGTCGACCTTCCCGAGCGTGCGGACGAACGCGAGGTTCTGGAACGGTTCGACAACTCACCGTCGCTCAAGCCGTCGGACATTTCGAACGTCATCAGCGACGCCGATATCGGCGCAGCGCGGAAGGTCGTCACGAACGTCCACGTCGCCGACAAAGTGTTCGACTACATCCTCGACCTCGTCTCTGCGACGCGAACCCACTCCGCGGTCGACTTCGGCGCATCTCCCCGTGCCTCGCTCGCGTTCCTGCGAGCCGGGAAGGCTGCCGCAGCGATTCGCGGCCGCGACTACGTCATCCCCGACGATGTCAAGCGACTCGCGCCGCTCATCCTCTCGCATCGTCTCGTCCTCGGGACGGAAGCGGATATCAGTGGACGCAACCCGAGAGAAATCGTCGATGAAGTCGTCGACACCGTTCCGACACCGGAAGTCGAGTTAGGCGATTCGAAGCCGCCGTCGGTTGCGAGCGACGACTAAGCGCGGTCCGGGTCTCGATTCGATTCAGTTCGCTTTTTCGGTATCTTCGATTCCGTCGACTCCTGCAGCCGGCTCAGAGGTACCGTCACCCGATTTAGAAATATCGCCACCCGTTTCAGGAATATCGTCACCCGTTTCAGGAATATCGTCACCCGCTTCCCAGCGGCAGGTAACGGCGAAACTCGTCTCGTCACCGGGTGTCACCTCGGTGGTGACTGGCGTGTCGAGTCCGCGAGCGACGGTGACGCCGAGGAACGATGCAACAGGCGTGTCGAACGTCTCCGCCGACGCGAATCGACAGCCTTCGACGCGGACGGTGAGTCGGCCATCTGCGGCGTCTGTCTCCGTTGTCGTCGTCTCCACGAGTTCGAACAGTTCGACGAGCGCGTCGGTGGTCTGACGGGCGAGCGTCGTCGGGTCGTCACCGAGCGGACCGTCGCTGCTCCGCTCGAATTCGTCGAACAGACCGACGCCGCTCGGGGTGAACGTGACGCCGCGCTGTGTCTCGTCGTCGGTGACGACGAACGTGTCGCGAAGCGCGTCCGGGTCCGGGAGCGTGTACGACCGGTGCTCGGGAACGAATAGGCGAACTGTTTCCCTCTCAGCGTCGGGGACGTATACAGTCGTGTCCTGAAGCCCGAGTTCGTTGACGATGGCCCCGTGGTTTGCCGCGTGTGCTTGGAACACCGATGACCCGATGCCAACGGGGATGAACTGCTCGGGGCTGAGATATCGCGTCACGGCCGCGGCGAACAGCCCGATTGCGCCGAGAACGACGAGCACCTCTCGGACAGGTGGGAAGAGCGCAGCACCCAGTACCCCGGCGACACCGAGCGCGGCCAGCACGGCGGTTGCCTGTCGGTACTGGCTCTGTCTGAGGCTGTCGTACCGCTGTCTGAGCCGGGCGTTCTCGCGGCGGAGTGCAGCGAGTTCGGACGTGTTTTCGGTGTCGGAACTGCCCTGCGTCGGGGACGAGACGGGACCGTGTGACTGCCCGTTCGCCAGTTTGCGGTTATTCCGCTTGTCTACACTCATCGGTCAGCCTCCGCGGAGACGAACCCGAGTGTGACGCGCTCGTACCGGTGCAGCGCGTACGAGATGGTCGCCGCGAGTACGACGAACACCAGTGCGGACTGCCACGCCCACTTGAGACTCGCCCAGAGCGCCCAGACCGTCCCGAGCGCGACGAAGAACGCCGCCGTCAACCGGATGAGTCGGGGTCGATCCGGCGGCCACGAACACGCCGCACTCACGAGAAGTGGGAATGTCGCAACCTGTGTGGCAGTCACTAACCACATGGTCTCTGCCGACAGCAACGAGATTACCCAGAGTTGCGCAATGATAAACGCGGCTGGACCGGCGGTAGCGAGTGCACCACCGAGGACGGAGAGCCCAGCAACGACGCCCCACACACCGCCCGTGAGCGTTAACGCGCCGGTGAGTAGGAACACGCCGACCGCGTCTGCGGGGGTAAGCTCGTTTGACTCCAACACAGTTCGAATCGTCGGGATGCGCTGTTTCAGCGTTGTTTCCATCGAGTATCACTCCACCGTCGCGGCCGTCTCGGCCGTCGCCAGTTCAACTGCAGTCCGCGGTGCGACTTCGTAGGCGGTGACGTTCGGCAAGCGGTCGAGGCGCTTTCGGAACTGCTCGAAGTCGACAAATCCGTCGAATCCATCGCCGGAAGCCGTCGGTACGTCGCCGAACAACACGTTCGGCGTGAGAAAGACCGTCGTCTGACTGCTTCGTTTCGATGCGACGACGACGGACTCGTAGGTCTCGACTTTCGCCGAGTCGTCGGTAACGAGAACGAGGTGGTCCTCGCGGTCCGAGCGCAAACACGAGGCTTTGACTGCATCGAAAAGCGGCCGGTCGCTAACCCGCGAGACGTAGCTAGTCCCGTCGGAAAGGAACGGCCGAAGTGTCGTCGCAAACGCCGACTCGTCGCCGACGAGCGACTGGCTTCGCTTGCGGGCGTCTGCCGGCGCAACCGGTCGCGACGACTCGACCGTTCGGCGGTCGCCGTCTGTCGGTGTGACCTCCAGCAACTCCCGCCGAATCGTCTGGTATGCGTTCGATGACGACGACGGGCCGAACTCCCACGTCGTCGCGCTGTCGTCGACGAACTGTGCCGAAACCGGGTCACCGTGCAATTCCGCCGCGTGGATACAGCCGAGTGCGACTTCGCGCGCGTACGAGAACATCGTTCGACCCGTCGGCCCGCTGTTCATGTGCGACCCCATGTCGACGACGAGCGAGAGCAGATAGTCGGACGCAGACTCGAACTCGCGGATGTACGGTTGGTTCATCCGGGCTGTCGTCCGCCAATCAATCTGCGAGAGCGTATCGCCCGGGAGGTACTGCCGCGTCTCGTGGGGAACCAACCCCGGTCCAGTCTGGTCGCTCGAATGGTCTCCGAACGTCGCACCGACTAACTCGCCGCCCTGCCCGATGTGGACGCCATCGGGGGCCGGTGGTTCGACGAGACAGCGGGCATCGACATCCAGCGTCACCGTCTCGGTGAAGTATCCTGCTCGGTCTTCGATTGTGACACGGACAGTATCGAACGCGATTCGCCCGGCAATCGGGAACTCGACGCTGCACGTGGTCGAACCGGCGGTCGCGCCGGGTTCGATGGTGACTGTCCGGCGACTCCGCTCCGGTGCGTCCACACTCGGTGGTGCGACGAGTTCGACTTCGACGGGTGAATCGAGCGCGTCGGGCATCGATGCGGTCATCGTAACTGCGGCGCGGTCGCCGACGAACGCGGTCGCACGGTCGACCGAAACGGTCGCCGAAAGAGACTGGTCGACCTTAGTCATCGTCCGCAGCGCGCCGAACTGCGCAACTACGAGCCACGCGGCAAGACCGCCCGCGGCGAAAAGCGGCGTCGACTCGCCGAGGAGGACTGCAAAGACGGCGAAGAAGCACGCAGTTCCAGCGAGCACGGCCCACCGACGGGTCGGAAGCATCGTGGTGTCGATTCGTTGCACCGAAGTTGAATGTTTGTGTTCTCCGACGTGTAACCGGGCTACGATGGTTGTTGTCTATTGCCGTGTCGATTCATTCCAACTATCATATTGTCTGACGACCACGACTCTCATGACCTTATACAGTTGCTAAACGCGAAAAAACCCGCTGCGAGCGACTGTACGTCGATTTATCCCCAACACTCCTCAGATTTCTCACACCCCGTACCGGTTCAAATGCGAAAACCCATTACGGTCGCACGTTTGGCTACGAGTAGTGCGTAGAGACTGGAGTCGTTCGGTTTGTCTACTCTGGACGCTACTGATCGTGGTGAGTGCCGTCACGACAGCACCCGTTGCTGCCGTTTCGGCGATTGCCGACGAGAAAGCGCCAGTACCCCCCGCGCTCGGCGAGCACCAGTCGCTGCCGCAACAGACTGCGGAGGGGACGAACAACACCAGCGGCGTAATTCACGAGAACCCCGACGAGGTCGACGACGAGGACGACCTCAATCGCCTCATCTCCTATCTCTCCGGCGAGCTGAACACACAGATTGGGTCGAGTACGCTTCGACTCAGTCAAGGCGAGTACGAAGCCGCCAAATCGGCGCTCGGCGACGACTACGACGATTCGCTTAGCAAATACGTCGATGTCGAAGGCGAGACTGATGGGGACGGTTCCCGCGAGGAGTACGAAACCGTCCAGGAGACACAGCGCGAGTACATCGACACCGTCCGCGAGTTCCACGAGACGCGCCGGAAGTACGAAGCGGCGAAACAGGCTGGCGAGACGGAGCGCGCTCGCGAACTCGCTCGGCGACTGTCACACCTCGCCGACGACGGCGAAACGCAATCGGGGCAGCTGATCGAGGCGTTCGGCAGTATCTCGAACGAGACCGACAGCGACCTCACAGAGACGAGCACCCAACTCGCGTCGATTCAGTCCAACATCACCGAGCAGCGAAACGAGATTATCGGCCGCGAGTTCATTGCGACGAACCTTACTGTCGAGTCGTACGAGCAAAATATCTCCTTTACTGACCCGTTAGTGCTGTCCGGTTCACTCGCAACCGACAACGGAACGCCAGTCGAGGCGACGAATGCGAGCTTTGCCATCGGCGGACAGACGCTACAAACGGCAGTCGACGCCGACGGACAGTTCGAACTCACGTATCGACCAATACGGGTCCCAGCGAACAGTTCGGAACTCACCGTCACGTATCTCCCATCGAACTCGTCGGTGTACCAGATATCGGAGCAGACGATTCCCGTGTCGGTTACGCAAGTGACCGCGACGACGGCACTGTCTGGCCCCGCGAAGTCGGCGTACGGATACGCGGATTCGGTCTCCCTTCGTGCGACCGTGTCGGTAAACGAGACGCCGATTGCGAACTACCCGATTTCCGCATCGCTCGGTGGCGTCCCGCTGTCGACGGCGGAGACAGATTCGAGCGGCCGGTCGACGCTTACCGGAACGATTCCTGCGACTGCTTCGGTTGGCACCGCAGCGATTCGGGTGGCACCCGACCGTGATGGCCGCGCCGTCCGGTTCGAACCGGGAACGGTGTCGGTTCCCATCACGAGCGAGGAGACGGCGCTTGATGTGCGCGCCCGCACATCGGCGAACCGGACCGTCGTCATCGATGGACAACTCGAAACACAGGAGGGCGAAGCGGTCGGCGACCAACCTGTTACCGTCAGCATCGACGGTCAGACCATCGATACGGTCACAACCGGTGAGTCGGGAACGTATCGGACGACAATCGACCTCCCGGCAGACGTGAGCGCGAGGAACGCGACAGTTACGGTTGCGTTCGACGGTGACGGGACGAACCTCGACTCGTCGTCAGCGACGACGGACATTCCGCTCCCGAGCGGTGGTGGTGAATCGGCGGGCGGCGGGCTTCCGTTCGGCCTATTTGACCTTCTGTGGGTCGTCTCAGGCACGGCAATCGTCGGACTCGTCGCCGCGGTTCTCCTTCGACGAGGTAACGAAACGGCCGCCTCTGACGGGGGTACCGCAGAACCAGTCATCTCGACTCATGACGAGGAAACAGAGCCGGAATCGGCCGACGTGGTGGCCACCGCGCTCGAATCTGCGGTGGACTCGCTCTCTGCGGGCCGACCGAATGATGCTGTCGTCGTCGCCTACGCGGGAGCACGGAACGCACTCGCAGCAGCAACCGATATCGATGCCGCCGCGACCCACTGGGAGTTCTACGAGCAGTGTGTCGATGCGGAGGTCGGCTCTGCCGAGTCGCTCGAATCACTCACCGCTGGCTACGAAACAGCGGTGTACAGTGGTGTTTCGGTGAGTGAGGACGATGCCGAACAGTTAGTCGAGACGGCGCATGCGCTCGTCGATGCAACTGAACCAGACACGTTGACCAACTGATTTTTGTGTCTCTACTTCCCATCCCCAGATAGATGGCGGCGCGCTCAGACTGGAGACTTTACTTTCCCGAGCCGATTCGAGCCCTTCCGGCCGACCTCGCCGTAGTGCTCGCAACAGTCGTACTGACGCTCATTGCGGCACTCACGCCCGGACTCAACCAGACACCGCTTCGAGACATCATCGGCCTCCCGTTCGTTCTATTCGTTCCCGGATACACACTCATCGCCGCACTCTTCCCCGAGTGTGGTCCAACATCGAACGAACCAGACGGCGACTACAGCGGAATCGACGGTATCGAGCGGGTCGCACTCTCGTTCGGGGCGAGTATCGCTGTCTCCCCCCTCATCGGACTCGTCCTTAACTTCACGCCGTGGGGGCTTCGACTCGTCCCTATCCTCACCGCAGTGGGCGGGTTTACCGTTGTCACTCTCGTATTTGCGTCGGTCCGTCGGAACGCACTCCCCGAAGACGAGCGTTTCGCCGTCCCGTACGAGACGTGGATCGACGCGGCGAAGGGAGAGCTTTTCGACCCCGATTCCAGCACGGACGCGGTATTGAACGTCGTCCTCGTCGTGAGTCTGCTCCTCGCAACGACGTCTGTTGGCTATGTCGTTGCAGTGCCCAACGACGGCGGCGAGTCCTTCAGCGAACTGTACCTTCTCACCGAAGACGGAGACGAACTCGTGGCAGACAATTATCCTGAAACACTCGTTCAGGGTGAACCCACCTCGCTCGTCCTCGGTATCGGTAATCAGGAACACCGGCCGGTGAACTACACCACGGTCGTGTTACTCCAGCGGGTCGAAGTGGAGAACAATTCTACGACCGTCCTCGAAGAAGAGCGACTCAAGACGTTCTCACCGCAACTCGAACACAACGAGACGTGGCACCAGGAACACCAGATTCAGCCGACGATGACCGGTGAGCGCCTCCGACTGACGTACCTACTCTACAAGGAAGCGCCGCCGGAATCGCCGACTATCGAGAATGCGTATCAAGAAGTTCACCTCTGGGTCACGGTTCGCTCCGAGTAACGTTCAGTCGCTGGCGGCGTGACTCCCCATTACCAGAGACTGACATCTGTCTGACTTCGACCTCCGGAGAGAGGTTCGATACGCTATTTAACGCGACAGAGTCTTCTGATTGTCGTATATTTATAGACATAGCTAGACATTTGTAACCCACTAGTCGTGTAAAATACTAGTGTTCTTAATTTTATCACTCGTGATAATTGTTAAGTAATGTTTACGGTACTGCACACCGAATATTCGAAGGCAAAGTCAGGATGCGAGATACAGGAACCAAGGTCTCCCGCCGCGGTGGACGGGGTCCAAAGATCGAACGAATCGCAGACCGATACGGAATCACCGGTCTCGGCGATGAACTCGTCGACGCATGGCTCGGTGAAGGCCGAGAACAGCGGAGCCTCCGTGAACTCGAAGGGGACGTAAACAGACGGGTTATCCAGGCCGCCCTCGACGAAGCAGGCGCACACGTCCTCGACGGCGAAGTTGACAACTTCTATCGACTCCTGACGAGCGACGATGTGACTGCGGGTAGTCGCACCGAAGCACGGAACACGCTTCGGGAGAAGGGCGTTGATGTCGACCAGTTGGAAGCAGACATCATCTCCTATCAGTCGGTCTATAACTACCTCAAACGACATCGGAACGTCGAACGCAAATCCAGCGATGACGACCAGACCGCGGCTGAATCCGGACTGAACACGATTCGAAAGCTTCGGTCTCGACTACGGACGGTTACAATCGACGTTATCGACCGTCTAGTCAAGGCCGAGGAAGTCGTCATCGGCGCGTACGAGGTCGAAGTGGACATCCGCGTAACCTGTACAGACTGCGAAACACGAATGACACCGGCGGCGCTGCTCTCCTCCGGGCACTGTAACTGCGACCACGCAGTAGACGAGTAGCCACGCCAGACAACACAGCTCTTCACATGAATAACTCAGAGGCATTTGAGGCAGGAACTGTTCGAATTCGAAATATTGGGGGGATCGATGAACGTACTGTTACCCTCTCACCCGGTGAAACCGTTCTCACCGGTCGGCACGCGCCTAACCAAACGTCGTTCCTTCGCG
>NZ_JBZRPK010000306.1:0-2913 GCF_058382125.1 Haloferax sp. s1 | reverse complement strand
CCCTCCGGGTCGTCAACGTCGGCGATGTCGAACATCCCGTACTCGTTCATCTTGAGGCCGCGGTCGATGGCAATGTTGCGGAGGTGGACGTTGTGGTCCTTGCTGCCCGTGAAGTACTGGAGCGCCGCGCCGTACTCCGAGGGGTCGACGACGCGGAGGTCGACTCGCATCGCGTTCACTCGGGCGCTCGCCTTCTGTTCGCCCGCTTCGATGGTGTCGCCGACGAGGTCCCAATCGAGGAAGTGCTCGATAACCGCCTCGGCGTCGTCGCTGGCGATGAGCACGTCGATGTCGCCGACCGTCTCGCGCCACCGCCGCATCGACCCTGCTGGTTCTGCGCCGTCGACGGCGTCGTGGTCGGCGAGGTACGAAAGCAGGTCGTCAGCGACCGGTCGCGCCTTTCCGAGCAGTTCTCGGCCGGTCGCCTCGCGGGCGAATTCGATGCCGTCGAGGATGTTCGCCTCCGTCTTCGCGCCGAAGCCTTTGACCTCCTGAATCCGCCCGTCGCGGGCGGCCGTCTCCAACTCGTCGAGGTCGGTAATACCGAGTTCCTCGTAGAGTGTGCCGACCGTCTTCGGGCCGACGCCTTCGACGCTCGTCAACCCGGCCATGTCGACGGGCAACTCATCTCTGAGGCCGTCTAACTCCTCGATGTGGTCGGTTTCGATGTACTCGACGATTTTCGAGGCGATGGCGTCGCCGACGCGGTTGATTCCCTTGACGGCATCTTCGCCTTCCGCGGCGAGTTCTTCGATTGGTTGTGGGTGTTCCCTGACGTTTTCCGCGGCGCGGCGGTAACTCGACGGTTTGTACGCCACGTCCTTCGCGTCGAGGAGGTCCGCGAACTCTTCGAGGAGCGTCGCCACCTCGTCGTTTCGGCTCATCGGCCACCTCGCTTGCTCGGGCCGTCGCCGCGGCCGAGGGCCTTCTTCAGGAAGTTCATCCAGCGCTTCTGGTCGGCCGCGTTCTGGAGTTTCGCTTCCTGTTCGAGGTCGACCGGCCGGAGTTGTTCGAGGGCGTTCAGCGCCCGGTCGATACCGACGATTGCCTCGACGAGTTCCTCGCCTTTCTCGTAACTCACTTCGTTGTCCTCGATACGCTGGAGTCGTTCGAGGCGCTCGCGCCGGAGGTTCCGCTTCGCCTGGTCGACTCGCTCGCGCTCGCCCGGCGGGATGGTGTCCCGGCGCTTGATTTCGAAGACGAACTGCTGGAGGTCTATCTCCTCTCCTTGGATGTCGATGCGCTCGGGAATCTGTGCGCCGACCGTCGCACCCTCCCTGTTGACGCGCTCCAAGAGTTGTTTTCGCTCGAACTCCTTCACGAGTGCTCGTTACCTCGCGTGACACTTCGCTCCTTCGCCCCTCCCAAGACGCCTCTGCGTACCTCGGCCTTGCGTTGACCGGTGAATCTCGCCGCTTACTCGGTCGTAGGCGCGTCACCGTCGTACGTCGGCGCAAACACCGGCGTAGAGACGAACCTTCTTATGGTTCTCTTGGATACCGTGAGGTATGGGTTTGTTCGACCGACTCCGCGGCAAGGACCATCCCCGCGTCGCCTTCATCGGCATCGACGGGGTGCCGTTTAGTCTCCTCTCTGAGTATCCCGAGGAGTTCCCGAACTTCGCAGCACTCGCCGACGAGGGTTCGGCCGGTGCTATCGACAGTATCGTCCCACCGGAATCCAGCGCTTGCTGGCCCGCACTCACGACCGGCGTCAATCCCGGAGAAACGGGCGTTTACGGCTTCCAGGACCGTGAAGTCGGTTCGTACGACGCGTACGTTCCGATGGGTCGAGACGTGCAGGCAACCCGCGTCTGGGACCGCGTCACCGACGCCGGTCGCAAGGCCACTGTGATGAACGTCCCCGTGACGTTCCCGCCGCAACGGAACGTCCAGCGCATGGTCTCTGGGTTCCTCTCGCCCGGCGTCGACAAGGCCGCCTACCCCGACGACTTCCGCGACACGCTCTCCGAGATGGGCTACAAAATCGACGTGAACGCGAAACTCGGTCACGACGAGGACAAGACCGCGTTCATGGAAGACGCCCAAAAGACGCTCGACCGCCGCTACAACGCATTCGAGCGCTACCTCCAGGAGGACGACTGGGACCTCTTCTTTGGCGTCTTCATGACGACCGACCGCGTCAACCACTTCCTCTTCAAGGACTACGAACGCGACGGGAAGAACAAGGACGCCTTCTTCGAGTTCTACCGCACTGTCGACGACTACATCGGTCGTATCCGTGACACGCTCTCTGACGATGTGACGCTCGTCGTCGCCTCCGACCACGGCTTCACCTCGCTCGATTACGAAGTCCACTGCAACACGTGGCTCGAAGAGAACGGCTGGCTCTCGTACGAGACTGACGACCACGACTCGTTGGGCGACATCGATGCGGACTCGAAGGCGTACTCGCTCATCCCCGGCCGCTTCTTCATCAATCTCGAAGGCCGCGAACCCCGTGGTTCGGTGCCGCAAGAGGAGTACGAGGAAGTGCGTGACGAACTGAAAGCCGAACTCGAAGCCCTCGAAGGACCGGACGGCAAGAAAGTCGCAGAGCGCGTCGTCGTCAAGGAAGATGCCTTCCGCGGCGACCACGACGACATCGCCCCGGACCTCGTCATCATCCCGAACCACGGCTTCGACCTCAAATCCGGCTTCAGGGGTCACGACGACGTGTTCGGCGTCGGCCCACGCAATGGTATGCACTCGTTCGACAACGCGACGCTCTACGTCGACGACCCCAACGCGGTTATCGAGGACGCCGACCTCTACGATATCACGCCGACGATTCTCGACCTCATGGAAGTCGACTACGCCCGCACCGAACTCGACGGTGCGAGCCTCATTCAACAGTAAGCGACCACAGAATCGACGGTCCTTCTTTATCTGCTACACTGTACCGGTGTAGAAA
>NZ_JBZRPK010000307.1:0-2927 GCF_058382125.1 Haloferax sp. s1 | reverse complement strand
GTACGGCTCCAGCCGCGGACAATCAACAGTTGGCTCAAGCGAGTCGACACAGAGGTGTCGTTTGAGCTGGCTGTGTCTGATGATAAGCGAACCGGAAGAAAACAGAAATGTCAGAAATATATTAAAAATTTGAAGAACCCGTCCACGAACATCCTCAGGAGACCAGATCGATGCGCCGGTGCAGAGAGCGAAGGATTTAATCCCAATTGAGACGGTCCCCTGTGACAGCGAGTTTGACTCGAAGTCTGTCTATCAGATGCTCTCTCGAACCTCGGTGTGAACATCTAATCCCGAAACTCATCCACGGTGACGAGCGAGAGGCTATCGAGACGATGGACGAAAATGGGCAGGCCGTTGAATCGGTCTCTGTTCACGTCAAGCAGGGCTCGCACGCGATGTTTCTCTACGTGCCCTCAAGGAGAGAGCACGGCAGTCTTTGCGACGAACCTCTCAGTCAGCCCCAAGGAAGCTGAGATGTTCTGTCGTCGGTACAGCCGTCGCTGGCAGATCGAGAACGAGTACAAGAGCATCAAGAACGACTTCCTCGCGAAGACCTCATCCAAGGATTACCGCGTCCGGCTGTTCTACTTCGTGTTCGCAGTGCTTCTCTATAACATCTGGCGGCTCACTGACTTTCTGTTGAAAGCTGCTGCTGACGGGGAGATGGACTACGCACCGATCATAACCGCTGGCGAATGTGCTGAATTGGTCTCTTCGGCGCTGTTTCCACCTGACTAGTTGGGTAGACACACCGGATTGCCTTTCGTGAGCGGTGGCACTATCTCTGGGAGAGATATTTGGATTGATTTCTGACCATAACAGAGAATTAACCGATTTTGGCCGATTTCCTAGCTCACTTTCCCCGCAATCTGGACTAATTCAGCGGCGAATCAACGCTAAAACTGCCCATCCTCCGAAACTGTGGAACTGTGCTCAATTCTAGATTTTGTATAGCAATTTATGATTCATGCTTCAGCAATGGCTCAGAGCACTATTTTACTAATTGCGGTTGTGGGCGATACACTCCCACATCAGTCATAATGTTAATTCGGTTAAACAATGTCGTAGAACAATGAAAATCACACATTCAGAATCACCCCAGCACAGAGCGAGCGGGTTACTCGCCGGTGAGAAGGCGTGAACCAGCGATCTGACTCCCAGGTTTGGACAGTGAAAAGAGGACTTCAGACGAGGAACCGAGAGAAAAGCGCTACAAATGGGTCCCAGATGAGCCTTGACGAACTCGTCGGTGTCGAAGTTACCTGCAATGCCCTATTTTGACCTCGACTTTGCCAGACAAGTGGGTCTGTTGAAGTTCTCAGTCGCGGATAGTTTGTTGAGGCTGTGCTGCATACAGGGCGCGAATCGGTTAGGGGTGTTCAACGGATCAAGATAGCGAACGCGTTGAGGTTACCCATGAAGGTGTCTTTTGATTTCATAACCTGACAACCAGAAACGGTTTGCGAATGGGATTGATTGTCTAATTTGATGGTCCCTGATGATTCAAAAGATTATCTTGAATTGTCTCGTCGACAGGTCGTTGGCCTCTGCAGCGGAAGCCTTGTTACCGGAGTTCTTGCGGGTTCTATTGTCTCTGAGTCTCTGCCCCTCTCATCAATACTCGACCGTGAATGTAGTTCGTCCCCACTCGTGTACGATGTGAGCGGGTGGCCGACGCCACACTATGATCTCTCACATTCGCGTTGTCCGCCGACGTCAACTTGTCCGGTCAGTCCAAGAAATCTAACCCATTCTTGGAGCGAGAATTCCGCTAATGAGGATCCAATTCCAGTGGTTGCGAACGGAATCGTATATCTCACGGTGGATAGAATCGACACGCAACTAGTTGCGTTGAATCTACCTGACGGGAGTGAATTGTGGAGCGCTAAGACGACGACACCAACTGACTCACCAGTAGCAGGTGGGAATGTCGTCATCATGCCTGCTGAACGCGAATCCGGAGAGGACGTCACTCATGCACTCACAGCCGTAGACGGAACGGTAGAGCGCAGCCTACCATTTACGAATCGACCATTCGTCGCCGACGGTCGACTCCACGTGCTACAATCCGGTCGGTCTAACTCAGGGGAAGACATTGAACGTCTGCAAGCGTATTCAATCAACACTGGAAACCGATGTTGGACACAGAAGATTCAGGGACGGGTAGCTGATCGACCAGCCTATGACGGACAGACCGTCTACTACCCAGTAGTCGACTTTGGTGTCGTGGGGATAGATTCGCAGACGGGTGCAAAAATTTGGCGCGAAGAAGTTCAAAATACACACCCTGACAAAATCAGCGGTACAATCCGAGGGCACCCAATCGTCTCGTCCGGTCGCGTGTTCATCTCGACCTACGATGGACGTCTGATTGCACTCGATAGGCGTGATGGGACTCGGCTCTGGACACGCGCAATTAGACCAGTTATCGTTAACAATGCTGCTCGGTGGTATGATCTTGGTGCGGTGTCTGAAGGAATACTGGTTGTTCGCCAGAGACGGCACGATGACAGTGCTGACCGTCTCGAAGCAATTGATACAAAATCTGGCGATCAGCAGTGGGTGATTGAGCCACCTGGCAATGGCCGATTCTCCCTTCCGACGATTGGCGATAATGTAGTCTATGCAGGCGTCAGTGGTACATTATCAGAATCTGGTGAAGTATCCCAAGGCCTCGGAGTGTTTGATCTCGAGACCGGTTTGCAACAAGCATTCTATCCCGGGCCGAGTGGTGTGAGCAGTGGTCCGGTAATTGCAGATGGGCGTGTAGTCGTTCCACACTTTAATGGTGTTCGTGTACTTGAGTAGTCTTTCCAACCAACCTTCGTGATGAAAGATATACCCTCTGCATGTGTCACGCCGTTCCTGTCAAGTCATGAAGATTTCAAATAGTCCGTTTTTTAGCTAACTCAACGGCTATCTCACAG
>NZ_JBZRPK010000308.1:0-2933 GCF_058382125.1 Haloferax sp. s1 | reverse complement strand
TCCGTGTGAGTCCGAAGCCGTACAAGAAGGTGAAAGGACACCTTCGAGGACGACCAGAAGACTTCAACCTCATCGAGTCAGCCTTGACTGAAGATGAGTGGTCGTTGGGGCAGGCCGAGCTTCTGTACCGAGATGGCGTGTACTACCTACACGTCACGGTCAAAACAGAAGTTGAGGTGCCAGAACCCGAAGACGCGGACACACTCGTCGGCGTCGATATTAACGAGCGCAACATCGCTCTCACCGCTCTTAACCGTGAGACGATGGAAACGCTCGGAACACTCGTGCTTGACTACGGTTCGGTGAAAGCCGAACGCCAACGCTACCACACCATCACAAAACGCTGTCAAGAACACGGCCAACACTCCATCCACTACCAACTCGGGGAGAAAGAAGAACACTATACAGAGTGGGTTCTTCACCGGATGTCCCGAGTCGTGGTGGAATTCGCCCAACAGTTCTCGAACCCTGTCATCGTGTTTGAGGGCTTGAGTGGGATTCGAGACGCCATCAAGTACGGCACGTACATGAATCGGCGTCTGCACAAACTCCCGTTCCACAAGTTCGAGCAACAGGTTCGATACAAGGCAACGTGGAATCAGATTCCGTGTGAGACAGTTGAGTCGCCGTACAACTCGAAGTCGTGTTCGTGCTGTGGTCATCGGGGATACCGTCAAGGACGACGGTTCCGCTGTACGAATGATTCGTGTGCGGTTCAGCAAGACCATGCAGACCGGAACGCAAGTGTGAATGTGGCGTGGCGAGCGTGGGCGAAACACGCTGGCTTTGATGTTGAATCGGTTAATTACCGGACTCGCAAAACCCAACCATTTGTTCGGAAGGTGAGCCTGTCTGGGTCGGGGCGCTCTGTAAACCGCCCATCCTCATCCCGCGAAATCGCTTCGCGTGGAGTGCTATCGGCATAGGCTGAGGGAACAACAAAAGCCACGGGCCACCGTGCCCGTGGTCGTTTACTTCACGGACCTCTCGGCTCGACGCAGCAACTGGCGTGGTCGAGTGGTCTCACCCTGTTCCGTACTCTCCACGACACATTGTCCTCGTCGATGGGATTGTGTATGTTGGTGGCTGGCCGTATCTCGCGACCTACGACGCAGCAGATGGAACAGAACGTTGGCGTGTCTATGTCGGGACAATTACCAACTCACCAGCGATCTCTGATCGACTCATCTATCTTGGCTCTACCAACAACCAACTACTCGCATTTGACCGAGCGACTGGTGAAGAACAATGGGCCTTCAGCGTTGGTGACCACCCGATTCAAGGAATTGTCTCGTCGCCTGCTGTTGTCCAAAACCGTGTGTATTTCGGCGGCTACGACAGGTACGTATACGAACTCCATGCACGGACAGGTAAGCTGATGTGGTCATTCGACACCGGTACTGAGATCACAGGATCGCCAGCTGTCGTTAACCGGCGTCTCTATATCGGGAGCCGCTTGGGTGGTATGTACGCATTCGGTTGATGAACAACACCGACTCTATACTGGACTCACAGTTCACCACGGGTTTCATCGTGTCGGGTAAAGTCGACGATCTAAGTCTAGTGGGCTCTGTTGAAATCCTAAGCCCCTGATGGTTTGTCGAAGGCGTGCTGAATAGAGGGCGCAAGGCGGTCACGCAACTGCCACACCTTACAGTGGCCCAGACAACTAGCAACCCAGCCATTGATTCCGCTAAATTAGCGAATTGAGGTGGATTTGACCGTGGTTATATGATTCTTCACAGACAACATACTGACAATGGCTACCAAGATGGCGTCTCGGCTCGAAGAATATTTCGAGGAAAGGACAAACGGCAATCTTCGGAGCATCGTGAAGTACAACCAAGACAGTCACGACGTCGTTTACTTGCGAGATGACGTGGCTGTCCGATACACAGAGGACGACATTAAAAAAAGCGGTTGACGAGTCACGGCTGGACTCGTTGACTGCACCGGTCTACAAGGACACGTTTGCAGAGGACCACGGCGAATTGACGTGCTTGGTCCAGTGCTTCGAGAACGTCATCGAGATGAACTTCGTCCTCCGAGATGGGGTCGGTGCAGCTGTCGCTTTAGACGCAGAGGCATTTGCGGAGACTCAAGGTATCGTAGCTGAGGCCCGGAAGATCGTCATCGAAGAGCGCGAGTAGTCTTCTGTACCCAAGAATGTGAACGATGTGAGAGTCGAGCTTCTTCCTTGCTTCTGTCGGTCTCAATTCCCGAGATGTAACCTATCTACTACTCTCGAATGCTGGCTTCACTCTCTGTATGTTGCACGCACTTCTTGTCACAGTCTGAGGATTTCAACGGGGTCGATCCAACGTAATATAGTAATCTCCAGAAGTATTTGCTCATCTCCCTTGACGCAAGGGTAAAAATCGATGGGTAGCAGCAGGTTACGTCGTCAGAGGGTGCAAAGAGTTCCAGATTCTACTATAGGAGACGCTAGTCTCACTCGTACGGACAGTCGACGAAAACAGTCACTCGTCTCGTACAGTTAGGTGGTGAGTTCGCTTGTATACTGTTGTTCCCAGTCGTCACGGGCTTCGATTTCTCGGCGACCTCTGGCTGTGATCGCGTAGACGTTCGTTCGGCGGTCCTTTTCGCCTTTGTCGAGCAGTCCCTTCTCGACGAGTGTATCGAGATTGGGATACAGCCGGCCGTGGTGGATCTCGGTTTCGTAGTAGTCCTCGAGTTGGTCTTTGATTGCGAGTCCGTGTGGTTCATCCAAGCCGGCGGTGACGTACAGCAGGTCGCGTTGGAACCCGGTCAAGTCGTACATTTTGCTGTCCGCAGCTAGTTTAAGAATACATATACATTTGTTGGCCATCGGCCGGGTTTCAGAGTGACCTCGCTGGACGAACGTTTATATCGGAAGATACAGCCACGACGCGGTATGCCGCCCTCCCGCGACCCGGCCGCGGAACTTCGAC
>NZ_JBZRPK010000309.1:0-2949 GCF_058382125.1 Haloferax sp. s1 | reverse complement strand
CCGACAATCGACATCATCGAGGAACTCGACGCGACATACGTCGACTCCAGACAGGCACCCAGCGAGGACGTGCGGGACGTGTACGAGCAGATGGACTGCATCTACGAGGCCACCGGCGTCCCGAACCACGCCATCCAGTCGGTACAAGCCCGCGCGCCGAACGGTGACGGTGCGCTCCTCGGTGTTCCGAGCGACTGGGCGTTCGAGGTCGATGCCGGAGCGTTCCACCGCGAGATGGTGCTGCACAATAAGGCGCTCGTCGGGAGCGTCAACTCCCACGTCGAGCACTTCGAGGCCGCAACCGTGACGTTCACCAAACTTCCGAAGTGGTTCCTCGAAGACCTCGTCACCGGAGTCCACCCGCTTTCGGAGTTTGAAGCAGCATTCGATGACGACGACACCACTATAAAAACCGCCATCGAATTCAGTACTGTATGAAGAACGTCGACGACCTCATCGCCAGCGCGGCGGAGCTCGCGGACCGTGGACTCTCGAAAGGCGAGATTGCCGACGAGCTGAACGTCTCCCGTGAGACCGCTAGTTGGCTGGTCGAACGAAGCGGTGCGGCGGCGAAACCCGAACCCGACACGAAACCCGAAGGCCCCGACGACATCCACGTTGACTGGAATGCAATCGGGAGCGGCGGCAAACGCCTCACCTACATCGGCCGCGCGCTCGCGGACCTTCTGATGGAGACCGGCGAGACGGCCGATGTCACCATCGGTATCGAGAAGGCGGGTGTCCCGCTCGCAACAGCAGTCTCGCGCGAACTCGAAACGACCCTCGGCGCGTACGCGCGCGCAAAACACCAGTGGGACGAAGGAGATATCGAAGACCTCGGCGGCGGTTTCTCCCGGAACTTCGCACCCGTCGAAGACCGCGATTGCTTCATCGTCGACGACACGGTGACGAGCGGCACGACGCTCCGCGAAACCATCGAGTCGATTCGCTCCGAAGGCGGCGAACCGCTCGCATGCGTGGTTATCGTGGACAAACAGGGCGTCGAAGAAATCGACGGCGTCCCGGTCTACTCACTCATCAACGTCGTCCGCGTCGGCGAGCAGTAAGCAGCACTTCTTGTCACTCGGCGGGACTCGGTATCGTTCCCGCTCGCATCGAATGTTTTGCGACGCAACTCCTTTGTCCACCCGGGCGTTACCTGCGTGCATGACATTCCAACCGGAGAGCTTCGACCCCGAGGAAGTACAGGCCCGCGTCGACGAGGCCATCGAGAACAACCACGTCGTGTTGTTCATGAAGGGTAACCGCCTCATGCCCCAGTGTGGCTACTCCGCGAAGGCGCTCGAACACATCTCGCAATATGTCGATGAGTTCGAGACGATTGACGTGCTGCCCGCACTTCCGCACTTCCGCGAGGCGCTCAACGAAAAGAGCGGTTGGGAGACGATTCCCCAGACGTTCGTCGACGGCGAGTTCATCGGCGGTAGCGACATTCTCGAAGAACTCGACGAGCGGGACGAACTCGAAGCGACGCTGACTGGCGCGAACTAATCGCCCGACTGCGGCCGGACCTGATTTTATATCTACGACCTAACGAGAAGGGGAGGCCATTTAAGCCTTCAACACGTAGATGCACACAGGTATCGCCAACCGCGTGCGCCCGCACCGTGGCTCTCGTCGATACCGAAGCCAACAATGTCAGGCCGCGTATATCGACTCCATTCGACGTTGGAACTGCCACTCGAAGACGTAATGGACTACTTCGAGGATGACCCCGACCTCCCACCAGAGGTCGAAAACGTAGACATCACGCGCCGTAATAACACGCTTATCATCAAAGCCGTCTCTGCTGACGATAACCTCAGCAAGTACACGCCGACGGCACAACTGAAGGCAAGCGTGACCGAAAACCGTGTCTACGAAGAAGAGCCGCCCCGTGCGGGCGCGCCAAACTGGGGAGAAGAAGAAGAAGAGGAGATTCCGTCGGAACTCGTCGAATTCGCCTGTTTCAAGGGCGACCTCGAAACCGTCCTCCAGAACACGGCGCTCCAGTACCCGATGTTCCTCGTACTCCGCGAGATTGCGATGCTTTCGGAGAAAGGGACGCTGACCGCGATTACGGAGGAGGACGACGAACTACAGGCAACGCGCATCGTCGAAGGCGAAGTCCGTGCCGCCTCCGTCGAGGTTGTCGAGAACCCACAACAGAACGGTTCGTCCGACAGCGGAGTCAACTGGCGCGATAACAAGTTCATCTCCTGAACCCGTCTTATCTCCCCATCCCCGCCCGCCGAACGACGTGAGTCTGCGGCCAACATCGTGTTTGGAGGTATCACGGGCCACCCTATTCCTCGGGCAAAAAGCATTTACACCACCTAATTAGATGTAATTACGAACAATGTCGAAAGCCTTCCCAGACTATCTCGACGTCGACTACACCGACGGCGAAGGTGAAACGCCGGACGATTACCCGAGTATCGAGGACAAAATCGAGAAGGCCATCGAGGTTACCAGAACGGGTCTCGAACAGTACGACAACCCCGCCGTGATGTGGACCGGCGGCAAGGACTCGACGCTTACGCTCTACTTCATCAAGGAAGTCGCCGAGCGCTACGACCTCGAAGTCCCGCCGGCGGTCTTCATCGACCACTACCAGCACTTCGACGAAATCATGGACTTCGTCAAGCACTGGGCCGACGAGTGGGACCTCGACGTCATCTGGGCCCGCAACGAGGACGTAGGTGCGTACGTCGACGAGAACGGTCTCGAACCCGGTGACGACATCCCGATTTCGGAACTCTCCGAACACAACCAGCACCACGTCCGCGAGATTCTCGAATACGAAGAGGACACGTTCCCCTTCCTCCTCGACACCTACGTGGGCAACCACCTGCTGAAGACTGTCGCGCTCAACGACACGCTCGAAGAGCACGACATCGACGGCGTCATCTCCGGCGTCCGCTGGGACGAACAGGAAGCTCGTGCCGA
>NZ_JBZRPK010000310.1:0-2972 GCF_058382125.1 Haloferax sp. s1 | reverse complement strand
CCTCAGCAGGAGTAGGTTTGAACTTATATTGCAGTTACTTTTGCAAATATTGAGCATTGATGATCCATAGTAAACGCAATTAGTAACTGCGTGACAAAACATAGAGTAAGACAGAAGCTCCAAAAAAATAGTGTAGTGCCCGGAATAGCCTGGTTTGAATTCTTTCATTAAATGAACGACGGTCAGTATCATTCATACTCTTCAAAATTGTCTGAAGATATTTCATCATTCGGGGTATTATCGGAGTCAGTTCTAATATGAGGACAAAATAATCACGTTGCCTGCTGTTTCGAAGATTTGAGCGACCAAAGATATGCATTGCGCGCCAGGTAAAGCCCCACAATAGTAAAGATAATTGACGTGGTTGCTACTGCAATATTGAAAACAACTATCGGTCGATCTTGAATAAGGAATGGCGGTGGCTGTTGCCAGATCTCGTACGTTTTGTACAACAGGGCAACTAGTAGTGTGAGAATTGAACCAGTAACTGCGACGCCTGACCACCGAACGTTACTATAGGGTACCAATCCCATTAACCTCTTCTTCGTGCTATTATATCATATATCTTATGCAGGTACTGTCTAGTTACGCCAGTTTGAGGAACGAGCAGGTCATTGAGTGAGTTTGGGATAATGCTCGCAGACCTGTTCAGCGAGTGCTTTGCGGCGGATTTAGAAGAAACGTGAGAGCGTGAGCGGACAGCGACGTTGACGAGACGCGAAGCGTCTCGTTCGCACACCAGAAATCTCCGATTTCTGGGGACGTCCCAAACTCGCGGCGCGAGTTTGTGGGCTCGAAAGACGCAAGCGTCTTTCGAACGTTCACGAGAGCAGAGCTCTCGTGCAGCCCACCAGAACGCGAAGCGTTCTGAGGACGCCCGTCAGGGTGTTCGCCGTCCAGTTCCACGCGACCGGTTGTTCACTCAGAGAGACAAAAGAAATTCTTCGAATACTCGGCGTTGAACGCCCTCATCAAGCTGTTTGGCACTGAGTACATCGGCTGGCTGACAGCGGTCACAACCCACCTGAGGCGAAGCCGAAGCGGGTTGCGGTCGATGAGACCACTGTCAAAATCAATGGCGAATGGTCTTGGTTGTACGCTGCAATAGACACCGAGACAAAGTTGCTTCTTGACGTCGAATTGTTTGGACGACATGGTACCGATCCGGCTGCTGCGTTTCTCCATCGACTCTCGGAGAAACACGATCTCTCAGACGCTGTGTTTCTCGTCGATGGCTACGGCTATCAGACTGCCCTCTCTCGATTAGGATTGAGCGGTCGGCTTGACTACGTCGAACGAAACCTCATCGAGAAATAGTTTCACACCCACAAAATACGAGTCGAGCGCTTGATGTGGTCTCGAACTCTTCGATCTAGGCCAGTTCCTCCTCCAATTCCATCTTCATCTCCATCCAAGATTCCCGGTCCCGCCAATAACTCCGGAGTTCCTCACAGTGTTCCCTATATAGTTCTTTTAGTCGTTCACGGACCCTGGCTTCCTTCTCTTTGTCGGGAGACCGTGCCGCACTATCCAGCGTTGACTTCTGCTCACGTATCACCTTATTCAGTTCAGAAATCATGTCGTTGTAGATGCTCTCTCGATGGTCGAGAATATTCTCAACAGTATTCTTCTTGTCTTGAACCCCCTCTTTGTGGCTTTCCTCTGGCTCCGCCACCTCGCCAAGCAGGACTCTTCGAACGCTCACAAGGACAACTTCCGGAGAATAATCATGATTTAAGAAGTTGGTTCTACTCTATTCGAACATGTGGTGTGCTACCATCCGGATTAAGCACTCAGATGGATGGTTTCAATCGCTGGGTAAAGCGTATCGTGCTCACGATGAAGTGGTCCCAGTCTCGATCCACTCCGCGAAACTCCTCCACGACGGAACGGCCGTCCTGCTGTACGAGTTCAAAGGTGACGCCGATGCGGTTCGGGCGATCCTGTCGGCAAACGAGACCGCGACCGACTACGAGGTGACGGAGATCGACGGGTCCGTTTCCGCGTACATCCACTTCGAGCCGTCGACCGACACCAGACAGTTGCTCCAGCTTCCGGAGGAGTACGGCTACGTCCTCGATACTCCGATACTGCTGCACGAGGACGGTGGACTAGAGGTCACGATCATCGGCCCCCAGGGGAACATCAGTGAGGCTTTCAAGCAGATACCCGATTCCATCCACACGACGGTCGGTCGGGTGGGAAGCTACGACCCGGACAGGGAGAACAGCTTCAGCAAGCTGAGCGACCGCCAGCGGGAGGTTCTCCGGAAGGCCTACGAACTCGGGTACTACCGGCGGCCTCGGGAGACCACACTCGACGATATCGCGGCGCAACTCGAGTGTAGTCAGGCGAACGTTCAGGAGATTATTCAGCGGATCGAGAACCATCTGGTTTCGGAACTGTTCACGGCTTCCGGGGATACGGAGACTGATACCTCGCCCACCAAGTCGATCTGGAAATGACCCGTCGGGCCGCGCCAGCGCCGACTCCTCTCCGAACCCCGTCTGGGCAAGCACCGGACGTGGGGCCGTCTCGAACCGTTGCCCTAAGACTATCTTACAGCTGTCCCGACGTTCGCCACCCCGAGGTGGCGACTCGTGCGAATCAGCGAGAGCCGGCACTCTGGCGAGACGCTGGCAGCCCGCGCCGAGGAGTTGATCGACGAGGGCGACAAGCGCATCGCGTGTCATCTCGCGGACTACGCGCTTGAGGCCGACCCCGAGAACGAGGCTGTCCAGAGCACCGTCGCGAACGTCTACGAGCAGCGGGCCAGCTCAGTCAGCGACCTGATGTCGGCCAACATCTTCTCGTCGGCAACCGTGTACGCCAACGAGAGGTCGCCCTTCCGCTGACGGACCGGCGACGACCCGCCGGTTCGATGCGGAGCGGAGACGGCAGCGGTGGCGGCAGTCGAACCGGCGACCCATCCGTCCAAACGCGTGGTCAACTGACTCCGCTCCCCGCCACGA
>NZ_JBZRPK010000311.1:0-2991 GCF_058382125.1 Haloferax sp. s1 | reverse complement strand
CCCTTGGCTGGTTCGCCGCTCATATACCTCCCTGTGATACTCATAGACCTCCTCAATACTCTCGTAGTCTTCCTCGTTGTCGAGACTCCACCCTACGCCAACCACCGATTCGGATTTACAGAATTCGTACGGGTTTGATCCTGGATCGGCAGCACCGGGATTAAGTTTCATCCCGTACACTGAGAAATCCACATCGCTCATAGCTGCCCTATCAAACCAGCTATACTTGAAAACCCTCCACTCAGATACCGTACCAATAGTCACCAGACCTCGTCATCTAACCAGTAGTACTTGAGGTCGACACAATTTCTTCCCATCACGCTCGTCTCCAGTGGGGATATAGATGGCATTCTGGATTTATTGCTGCTTATTGTACTGATGCTGTAGAATCCGCTCTGACAATCCGACTTTCCCACAGACGGGACACTCCTGTAGAGGAGTCGGTGGCAGGTCGTTCCACGCGTCCAGCGCGGCCTCTAATTGTGCTTCCACGATTGGCGAATTTGTCGTGCGGCGGGCTTCGCGGAGGTGAATGCGAAGCCGTTCACGAGCTGTGAGAGTCGTGTCGTCGGTCATAGTGAGACGGGAAGCTGGTGTCCCCGCCACCCATCGTCGGGGGCGATAAACACCACCCTGAGCGGTTAGCGAATATCGGGCTGGAGCGGAGCGAACTCCTCCCACATCGTATGGTGGCGCTGACAGAGCGTGATCAGGTTCTCAAGCCGGTTCGACCGTTCGTAATCCAGTACTCCATCGGCATCGATGAATGCGCCAAGCGGCGTAATGTGGTGGACGTTCAGGTCACGGTCCCAGCGCTCGCGGTGGGTTTCGCGGTCAATTGGACAGCCCGGCATCTGGCACTCGAAGCCGTCCCGTTCCAGCGCACGCTTGCGCTGTCTGTACCAGTTCGGTCCGTACGAAATGTCTCCGTAGCCGCCCTTCCAGAGCGGATGCTCTGGGCCGCTTGGACGTCCGGGATACTCGAACCCGGCCGCTTCGATGGCGTCTTGCCAGGTCCCATACCGGCGGGCATAGGATCCAACTGAGTAGCGACCAGAGTCGCGCATCTCGATAGTTGTTGGAACGTGACCTAGCTCATCGACTAAGCGCTCGATCTCCCGATGTAGCTGTTCTTCACTGACACTCCATTGTTTGTGGGGTTCGAACCCTGCACGGCGCAACGCACGATTCCAGCGGCCGAAGCATCGCTGGGCGACTTTCACCGACCACGCTCCGTGCTGTTCCATCTCTTGGGCCTTCGGTGGTCGTCCGAGTTCTGCGGCGAGGGTCTGAATCGCCTCGATGACATCCTCCTTTGTGGCGGTCTGCTGTGTGGGCGGCTCTAAGCTGGCTTCTCTGAGGCCCTCGTTCCACGACCCGAAATGAGTCTGGACTGCGTTGGCCGAGACACGCCCCAATTCTCGCCACTCATTTCGTGAGGGTGAATGGCCGATCTGGCTGGCGACTCGTTGTAGCTCCTCGATAATCTCTGCGTCGCTATATCCGTTTGTTCGAGGTTCAAGTCCGGCAGCTTCCAATCCCTGGTCCCAGCTCCCAAACGTTGAGTGCACTGCGCCTTTTGTGAACTCAGTCTCTTCCTCGATCTCCGACTGTTTTGGAACTCGCCCCTTCTCTTCGGCTAGTCGCTGCAGTTCGTCGATGATCGTTTCAGCAGGTATCGATACCTGATGAGAACGCATATGGCCGGCAATCTCGACGTTCGTTTCGAACGATTCCCCGCAGATGTCGCACGTGTAGTCTCCTTCGACTTTCATGCGTAGCTCCGAGCGTTGGGTACGCCCGCACCCCTGGTGGGGTGGGACAAACACGCCCGGTCGCGCACCGTTTCCCCCGGTTTCAGGGATAAATCTCAGATCGGCAACGCCCGAGGTCGTGGCTGCGCGCGCAGCGAAGCGAGCACGGAGCGGAGGGTGGGGCGGCGGGGTCTGGGTCGGTCCGGCACACAGCAAAAAAGAAGGCTGCGTCAGCTGGCTACTCTTCCCACCACCGGCCGCGCTCCGGGAACTCGATCCTGCTCCAGCCCGTGATGGCGAGACTGCACCGTCCCTGGTACCAATTTTTCTTGACAGCTCTGAACCGGACTGTCTGCCCTTCTCGAACCACCGTCTTCCCGCTCTTTTCCCAGATGGTGAATTTCGTACGCCCGCTTTCATCTTCGATGAGTCCGACTTGGGCGATTGCTGGGGAACTGGGATCCCAGAGTTCGCTCACTGTGCCTTCGACCGTCACCTCACCGACCGGGACGTCCGGCACGTCCGCGATGGGCACGATCGCCCCCGGCGCCGCCTTCAACTCCTCGAGGGTCTCCAGCACCGCCTTCGTGACGTCCCGCCCGCGCTGCACCTTCTCGGCCAGCTGCTTCGCGACGACCGCTCTCGACCAGCCGCCCTGCACTTCGTCGCTGATCCGCATCGCTTGCTCGTTGACCTCCGCGAGTTCGTCTTGCGTCAGCTTCTCTCGGGGATCCGTGCGCTCCGTCGGCACCGGCTCGGCACGGCCACATAGCTCGCCGACGACCTCTCGCGGGCGCCGCTCCCGACCGTCCTGCGTGCCCAGCTCGGCCTGGGCACTGATGCGCTCCAGTTCGGCTTCCCGCGCCCGAATGCGCTCCTCCTGTTCGAGGGTGACACCGTGAATCCGGTCCTTGCTCGTGTCCGCGATCCCGTCCGGGTGGTTCGCATCCACCTTCGCCTGCGTCTCCTGCTCGACCGCGGCCTCGAACTCCGGCGTCTCGTCGACGACCGGGAAGCCGTCTTCATCGACCGTCTGCTCGTCCGCTTTTTCGAATGCCTGTTCATCCACCGTAACGACCTTGCGACTCGAGTTGGTACTAGACATTGGGTACTCACCGTACCTGTGAAGGCGCTCACGCGCCGACACCGCGATGCTCCTACATCGCGGTTTTCCGACGACAACGACCGACAGAACCATCTGCGCGCTCTCGCTCGCGCCTTCGCGAGCGCCCTACCG
>NZ_JBZRPK010000312.1:0-3007 GCF_058382125.1 Haloferax sp. s1 | reverse complement strand
CACGTCTCCGCCGTCACGGAGGGCAATACCGGCCCCCTCGAGGTGCACCCCTCCGCTTCCTTTCCTCGACCCTTTCACGTGGGGCAGAAAGTCCCCATTTTCGATGTGTAACCCGGAACCCCCTCGGTGCTAGGATTTGGGGGAGTCAGTTATGTTGCCTCCGGCCGGGCCATCATCGCCCCGCCAGTGAATCGTCTTCTGTCCGACCACCTCCCGAAACGTCGCGAAAAAACGTAATTCGAGTTCCATACCTCTTCTCGGCGGTCACGAGACAAAAAGGTACGTCGCACAGATAGCAGTCTGCCGTAATCGTCTCTCCCACCTACTGCGAACCAATATTGTTCTAAGTGCACAATTTAATTAGGAGATGGAAGTAAATGTAGGGCGGTATCTAACTAACAATAATATGGATTGGAATATATTTAATTATTAATTGCAATTCTGTCGCTATCCGGCGGTGATGAGATTGAAAGGACATTCGTCACGGAGATGAGTCCGAGACCGCACTACAAACCCAACCAGACGTGGGTTTCACAGCCGCGATTTATTTTGGATTTCGATGAGACCGGCCGAATCGACAGTGACGACGAGCGCTCCGTATGAGAACTCGAGTGTTGCACCAGATAACGAAGGTGCTCCGGGGCTGTTATCCCCGAAAAGCGTGTTGAGCGCGTCGATGTCGGTATACGAGGACAGCGGTGGTAATTCCGACGTATCACAGTCTGCATGCTCACTCGCAGCCGAGAGTACGGCCTCCGAGATAGATTCTGTACGGTCGCAGTCGTACCAGACCCGCGTCCGTTCACGTTCGTCCTTTTGATGTGCGATGGCAGTAGTGATAGTAGACACCTCCGAGTGTCGTCTACTCGATATGTACTCCGAAGTGTTATATCACTTGCGTACTGTCGGTATGTGCTTCCAATATTGTTCTAATTTAGCAATACAATTTCGGATTGATACGGTTGTAGGCCACTCGTCGGGACCACCAACAGGGATGGTCGAAGTGAAGTGGGGTGGATGAGATGGCGGCAGTCAAAGTCGATGTCCCGGTAACGATGGTCAGTAGCGGTGGACCAGTATGATGTAGTCGAGGATTTCGGTGTCGAAAATGTTGTATCGGCAGGAAAATGAGTGAACGCCGGTCGAGGCGTCAGATTATGCCGATGAGGCGACGCCGTCGCCCCACTTGACGCGGTCGTACGCCGAGTCGAGTGCCTGTGCGTCCTCGGGTAAGAGCGCAGCGACGAGGAACGACGGGTACTGTTCGAAGTGGTCGACCAACGCCGCGATACGTTCGGAATCGATGGCTTCCACTGAATCGAGGAGCATGAACGGCACGTCCTCGTACACTTCGTGGACGAGATAGCCCGCGAGTGCGAACACGAGACCGATAACCTCGCGTTCGCTCTCACTGAGATGGTCGATAGAGTCTTCGTACACCGCGCCGGAGTCGGACTCTCTGACGATGTGGAGTTCGAACTGCGTCTGTCGGACCTTCCTGCGACCCTCACGAACTCGGCGTTCGACCTGTTCTAACCAGACGCGCTCGATGTTTTCGTACCCGAGGAGACCGAGAACCGTCTCCATCTCTTCGTTGAATGCCTCGACGGCAGACGACGTAAGCGACTGAATTCGAGTTCTCGCATCTTCGAGGTCGGCGGTCAGTTGCTCGCGCTCGTCTTTGAGCGACGAGCGCTTGTCGAACTTCGCGTCGAGTGCCTCCAGGTCGTCGTGTACCGCCGCGAGGTCGTCTCGCGTTCGGTCGAGGGTGAACTCGACTTCGTTGAGTTCCTTGTGCAGTTCGATGAGGTCCCCTTCGGCCTGCCCACGAAGCTCGGACGCTTCGGTTTCCAGTTCCTCGACGCGGTCGGCGAGTTCCTCTCGCTGGTCGGTCAACGACTCGATTTGGTCGGTTCGACGGTCGAGTTCGTCTTCGAGACGGTCGAGTTTTTGCCGTGCCTGCTGCCGCTGCGTCTGCGATTTTTCTGCGGCTCGTAGGTCACTTTCGAGGTCGTCGAGTTCGCGGCGGAGTTCGGAGCGCTGTTCGCGGTGTTCGTCTCTGACCTCGCGAAGTCGACCCGTTGTCTGCTGAATCTGGTCGCGCTCGACTTCGGTGCCACATGTCCAGCAGGTAATCATGCTCGACGAGACCAGTTGGTCGGTGACTGCACCGGTCTCAGCGTCTCCGCCGAGCGAGTCCTCGACGAGGTCGGCTTTACCGTCCAGTACGTCCTCCGTGTACTGGATAACCGTCTGAAGTTCGGAAATCGTCTTGTTCAGCGATTCGATTTGCGTTCGAATCTGGTCGATGCGCGTCGTGACCTCACTGTGGTCGATGTCGGTCGCTTCGAACGAGTCGAGTTCTGCTTCGAGTTCCGAGCGCTCCTGTCGGAGCGACTCCACGCTCTCGCGTTCGCTCTGGAGACGGAACCGAACTGTTTCGAGGTCCGAGCGCGCCGACTGAAGGTCCGAGAGGACGGCATCCAACTCCGCTTGGTTCTCGCGCTGTGTCTCGACTGTCTGGTCCTCTTCGTCGATACGCGCCGCGAGTCGGTCACGCTCGGCTTCGAGGTCTTCGATCTTCGCTTCGAGTTCCCCCCGCTTGGTTTCGAGCGACTGCTGTTCGGATTCGAGCGATTCGAGCGATTCAAGCCGACCTTCGACCTGTTTCCGCTCGGTCTGCAAGCGCTCGATTTCCGCTTCGATGGCGTCGGTATCGACCGGTGCCATGATGACATCGTGGAGGTCACGCTTCGTGATGACCGCCTGTCGCGCCTCGTTCGACCCAAGGAGAAACGCGAACAGGTCCGCGGTTGTCGTATCCTGAAGATACGGCGTGCCGTCGAGCGTGACCTGCCCGTTTTCCCGTTTGAGGATTCGTGTGAACGTTCGCCCATTAAGTTCGAGTTCGACAGACCCCTCGTCCGCGTCACCTTTGAGACTGACCGCGTCGCTACCGCACGCACCCATGAGTGCGCGAAGGAACGACGTTCGGTTAGTCGCGTTC
>NZ_JBZRPK010000313.1:0-3016 GCF_058382125.1 Haloferax sp. s1 | reverse complement strand
TCGGGAGCGGCTTCCCCGACGTAGACCCCTTCGTCGGCGTCCACCGCAAGACCCTGCACTTCCCGGTTTACTACACCGTCGCCGCGGGTGCTACCGGATTCGTCGCCACCGTCTCGACTTCAGCGCTCACTGTCGGACTGACGTTTTTCTTCCTCTCGGCGGCGCTCCACTCGGTCTTAGACTGGTTCGGCGCGGGCGACGAACTCCGCCCGTGGGACCGCACGTCCAACCGCGCGGTCTACGTCCACCCGACGAAGCGATGGCTCCAGCCGCAGTATGTCGTCCGCTATGACGGTGCGCCCGAAGACCTCGTGTTGACTCTGCTGTTTTCTGTCCCGCCGATGTTCGCCTTCGATGGCGTGCTTCGCGTGGTCGTCGCACTTAGCGTCGCCATCGCGCTCGTCTACACCGGCTTCAGAAAACGGGTTCCGGATTGGCTCGGCATCTAACGGGTGTTTCTTCGGCATCTAACGGGTGTTTCTTCGGAGCACCTAACGCGGCGGTTTCTTCGGCAGCACGGGAAATACCACGAGACTCATACGTCTCGGTCGCCGAGAGGATGTGATAATGGTTCGTCGACAGGATTGTCCGGGGGTGGCCGCTCCGTGATGGCTCCGACCCACGTGGCGATGAGCCTCGCGCTCGCCGCTGCGGTTGCGGTCGTCGCTCCGGCCGTCGCGCCACTCGTCGCCGTCGTCGCGCTCGTCGGTGGCGTCTTCCCCGACCTCGATATGGTCGTTGGCGTCCACCGTAAGACGCTCCACCAGTTCGAGGCGTTCACCATCGGAATGCTTCTCTTCGGCGCTCTCGCGGCCACCACTCGCGCTCCTGTGGCGGTTCTCGCTGCGACCGGCTTTGCCGCTGCTTCGCTTCACTGCGTTGCGGACTACTTCGGTGGCAGCAGCGAACCGAACCCGTGGGAAGCGAAAACCGACCGCGGAATCTACGTCCGCACCGCCGGCGGATGGGTTGCACCTCGACGCATCGCTGCCTACGACGGGTCGCCCGGCGACCTCGCCCTCGCGGCTATCCTCTCGGTTCCGGGCTTCACGACGCTCGGCGACGGTGCTCGAACGGTGCTCATCGGGAGTCTCCTCGTTGGCGTTGGATACACCATCGTTCGAAAGCGCGTCCCGCAACTCTCCGGACGGACGCCCGCGGTGTACCCGGCACTCGTCGCGTTTCTCTCCATGCTTGTCCGCCGGCGGTAGGCGACCAATCGACACCTCACTCGGTCCACTGGTTACTTCGGAATCGACAGCGGCCCGTCGCCGCGAGCGACGTTTCGGAATCGCTCACCGTGGACATCTTCTGACCGGAGACGCTCGATGATTGGGTCTCCGAGCCAGTCGCAATCGGTCTCCTCGGCGTTCCGAGTTATCTCGGCCTTCTCGGCGGGTACAATATCGCTATCTGTCGCCCGAGCGTCGTCGGGTAGGAACCGCTCGTACACTGGTAGTCGCTCGCGGAGCGGCACGCCCGCGTCGTCGGCGATATCGACGAGTTCCTGGAGAGCCGGCCACGCGTAGTCGGGATTCACGTAGTCGTCGGTAACCGGCGAAACGCCGCCGAGGTCGTCCACGCCGCAATCGACTAACTCGGCGGCCGCAGAGAGGTTCGGCGGGACCTGCACGGACACCTCCTCGGGAAGGGCGACCCGTGCCATCGACACTACTCGCCGCATCGTTTCGAGCGACGGGCGCTCGAAGCTCGACCGCTCGTTCGGCACGACGTTCTGGACGATGACCTCCTGAATGTGCCCGTACCGCTCGTGGAGGGCGCGGATGGCGAGCAAGCTTTCGGCTCTGTCGCGCCACGACTCGCCGATGCCGACGAGGATGCCCGTCGTGAACGGGACGCCCACTTCGCCCGCGGCACGGATGGTGTTGAGTCGCTGTCCCGGTGTTTTCCGCCGATTGCCCGAGTGAGCGACCACGTCGGCCGTCGTCTCCAGCATCACTCCCATACTGGCGTTCAGCGGTGCGAGGTCGGCGAACTCCTCGCGAGTCAAGTCACCGGGATTCGAGTGCGGCAAGAGTCCTTCATCCAGTGCGACCTCGCACGCGGCAGCGAGGTAGTCGAGAATGTCGTCGTAGCCCCACTCGTCGAGTTGGCGGTGAACCTCGGTGTAGCGCTCGTCCGGTTCGTCTCCGAACGTAAACAGTGCCTCCGTACAGCCAGCATCCGCACCCATGCGGACCACCTCTCGCACGTCGTCGAGCGACATGAGCGTCGCTTCGCCGGGCACGTCGTAGTAGGTGCAGTAGGTACAGGTGTAGCGACACGCGGTGGTCAAGGGGAGAAACACGTTGCGCGAGAACGACAGCGATGCGGGTGGCTCGGCGTCGTCCGGGGTAACCGAGAGTAGTCTTTCGACTTCGGCGTCGTCGATATGCACGTCGACTCCGTACTCAGCGGCACCCGGGAACATACCTCCCGGTGCGCAACGAATCACTAAAAACGTGTCACTCGCGGTCGATTCCAGAGACAGAAGTCGAGAAAGGGACCGGGACATTGGTGCCAGACACTCCCCGGTCCGTCCGAAGCGATGTCAGGCGCTGTAACCGCATGCGAGGGAAACTCGCGCTGTCGCCGTGACGTTCGGACTCCACTTCATCCCCGCGCCGACTTGCGGCACGGGAGCGCGCGGCGCACGTTGCCTCAGTTCCCGCCGGGCAGACGGACAACCGCGCCAGCCAATGTTTATCTCGGAGTGTTATGGTCCTATCGGCGGTGTCGGACCGCCTCGACTCGTCCCGTTCCACATTCGAGTTCCACACCAGCGTCCGTCAACCACGTTCGCGCGCGACTCGTCCCGTGTAACAGAACCTCCACGAGGCCACTCGGTTCGTCCACGTCGACGGCGAGTCGCATCGAATCGACCTCGACGAACGAGAGGCCGGCGCCGCGGGCGATCTGCCGATGGTCGAGCATCGACGCACCGTCTGCCTCTTATACACATCCGACGCCGCCGACGCTCTTACGCGTGCTCAACTTCCTGGCCCACGCCCCTCTC
>NZ_JBZRPK010000314.1:0-3044 GCF_058382125.1 Haloferax sp. s1 | reverse complement strand
CTGTGGCCGCCGAAGGCGCGTGTCGGGGCTGGGACGCGAGGTGGGGGGTGAGGTGATCGAGGTGCGAGTCGGGCTGGTCGTGTGCGACGACGGCGCCGACGATTCCGTACTCGTGGGCGTCGCGCGCGTGGATGCGCGCGCCGAAGAAGATGAGTCGGCGCGCGGCTTCGTCGCCGGCGAGTGCGGGCAGACGGACGCTTCCACCCCAACCCGGCATGATTCCGAGGTCGATTTCGGTCTGTCCGAGGAGCGCGCGCTCGGAGGCGACTCGAAGGTCGCAGGCGAGTGCGAACTCCATGCCGCCGCCGAAGGCGTAGCCGTTGATGGCTGCGACAGTCGGTGCGGGGAACTCTTCGAGTCGCGAGGCGATACGGTGACCCTGCTCTGCGTACTTCTGTGCCGCGGGCGTCCCGATATCTTTCATGTAGCTGATATCAGCACCCGCGATGAAGGCCTTGTCACCGGCTCCGGTGAGCACGAGCACCCGCGCCTCCTCCGATTCGGCCTCGTCGAGGGCCTCTTCGAGCGCGTCGAGCGTATCTTTGTTCAGCGCGTTCATGTGGTCCGGTCGGTCGATGGTAATCGTCGCTACGTCGCCGTCCCAATCGAGTCGGAGCGTGTCCCAGCTCATATCCGAGCCGACGCGAGGCACAGGGATAATAATTAACGTTCGCCGATTCCGCTGGAGAATCCAGAACAACGTTATACCACCTCCGTCGAATCGTCCGAGTATGACGCTCTCCGACGAGGCGAAAGAACGACTCGCCGACATCGTCCGCCTCCAACCCACGAAGAACAAAGCGCTACAGAACCGATGGGACCTCGAAAGCGGAAGCGAGGTCCACCAATACCTCGAATCAGAGCTGAAAGACTACTACTACCGCGACGACAACAGCCTCATCCGCGCGACGGCCGAAGCGGCGGAACTCGTCGGCGTCGACCCCGGTGTCGAGGGGGACGGGGAGGAAGAATCAGTCCCGAGCGTCATTCGCGTTCCGGCACTCGAAGCCCGCGTGTTCGAAGTCGTCGCCGGACCCGACGACCGCTCCGAGAGCGTCGTCAGCGTCCTCAACAAACTCCGTGAGGAGTTCGACATCGACCCCGACGTGGACGACGTTCGTCGTGCGCTCCAGAGCCTCCGTCGGAAGGGTGTTATCGAAGTTATCTACCGAACCGTCCCGACGTTCCACCTCGCAGTCGAACGCGACGAAGTAGACGTAGAGGTCGTCTAGCTTCGAAGACGGCGTTCGACTCGTCTACCGTTCGAAGACCACGTCCAGCACGTCTACCGTTCGAAGACCAGCCCGTAGTGGTACGGTGGGATATCGAACTGCTGGTTCACCGTACCGTCGATTGCGCCTTCGACTATCGCTTTTGTCTCCTCGAGGGTGAGTCGCAGGTCGGTCGGCGGGCCGCGGGGTTCGCCGTCGATTGTGGTCGTCTCCCGGGGCAGGTCTCGCCAGTTGACGACGACCAGTCGCCCGCCTTCCGCGAGGACGGAGGCGATTTCTCTCACGAACGCGTCGTGGTCTTCGATTCCGTGGAACGCGTTGGCAATCAGTGCGACATCGACCGGTTCGGGGACGTGCTCGGAGAGCGACCGGGCGTCGCCGTGTCTCGTGACGACGTTGTCGATTTCCTGCTGGTCGGCGAGATGGTCGAGTTCCACGAGAAGTGACGCATCGAGGTCGACCGCGTACACCGGAGCGGGTTCGACGATGCGCGCCGCGGGCAGCGCGAAATACCCGTTCCCGCTTCCGATTTCGACGAGGCGGTCACCCGCGGAGAGTCCGAGTCGGCGAAGCGTTTCACCAGGTGTCGGCCAGAGTTTCCCCCACCAGTCCCAGTCCGGGAGGCTCGTGTTCTGAAACCGTTCCATGGGAGAAATGAGGACAGAACGGTCTTAGCGGTTCTCACTTCACTGGCGGAATTGTGGCTACCGCGATTCGTGTGCGGACTCTCCGACTCGCTCTCTGACGCGCTCGCGGCGGTCGTCCAGTATCCGCCGCACCCTTTTCCCCGGCCCACCTTCGATGGGCCATCCCTTCATCCGCCACGCTGGCGGTTCCGGCTCGAACGACGGGCACGAATGAGCGCACTCGCGTTGGCTCTGGTAACAGTCCTTTGCGACACAGCGCGGGACGAGCGCCATGCCGCGGCGGTCGAGTTCGAAGTGCCGACAGTCGGGTCGCATCGTATCGACGTAGCTTCGCCAGCCGCGGTCGTACGCGCGCTCCGCGAGGACGAGTCGCCGCCGGGCGTCGTCCGAGTCCGGCGTGAGTTTGCTCGGATGCCACAGCACCTCCGTCGAGCTGTCGCCGACGGCGAGGATACCGACTTCGACCGGTAAATCCTCCAACAGCGCGGGTTCGACCCGACGGCCGGTGGCCTCGGTCGCGACCCAGACCTCGTCGGCAAGCGCCCGCGACACGTCGTGTTCCAACTGGTCGGCGAGGGCGCGCGCGGCGCTCACATCGAGGTTCGGCTTGTTCTCGATGGCGACGATTCGTTCGACCCAATCTGGGTACGGGGTGATGCGCCGGTACTCGACGCGGTTGCGCGACCCGCGACGCTTCTCGACCAACCCCCGGCCCGCCGCCCGGTGGACGACCGGGACGACGTGTCGCCACGGAAAGTCCGGTTCGGGGATGGCGTCGCGGTACCACGCCCACTCGGCGGGGGCGTGGCGCACGACGCGCAGGAGGTCGGAGTCGAATCCGTCCGTCGAGAGGGCGTGACGGACGGCGAACGCCTCGGGGTCGACCTCGACGACGACTGTATCCCACCGACGCTCGCGGGTTCCGAGTTGTCGGGCGATGATTGCGGGGCGCGGGCCGTCCGGGTGCCACGCGCGTTCTGCCCAGCGACAAACCCGTAGCTCGAAGGCGAACTCCGGGTCGCGGTCGGCGGTGTCGCTCACGGCGGGGAGTCGGCGTGGGTCACCGAAGGCGTTTCGGTCGGTGGCGCGGTAGCGGTTAGAGAAGTGTGTTGGCGACGAGAGGAACGAGTACTGTCGCTCTCGGTGGGGTAGAACCCCGGCGCCG
>NZ_JBZRPK010000679.1:0-14955 GCF_058382125.1 Haloferax sp. s1 | reverse complement strand
GTCGATACCAGCTCGGGTGCCTGAGATGCATCTTCTGTTGTCTCTCCTGCCGCTTGTCGCAGCAGTCTGTCTCGTACTCCCTGTGCTTCTCTCGCCAGTGAGTCAACGTGCTAACCTCCTGGTCACGCGGGTCGCCCTCCCGATTTTCGGTTTTTACGTCGCAAACGAGAGTTCTCGTCGGAGCGAACAACGGCGACGACTCAATGCGGCACACGTGAGCGCCACACACCGTGTGTACGCCTCACGAACGCTACTTATTGCGGGCGTGTTCGGTATCTCTGGGAGTATCTTCGGCGTCTACCTCGGCGCAGGCGCGTTCGAACTGCTCGCTATCTCTTCGGAGACGATTCGGCCGATGCTTCCCGGGGCACTGCAGTTCCTCAGTAACCTCACGAGTATTCAACAACTCTCAGTACGCGATTTGTTCCTCACGCTCCTATTTTCGAGTGCGACGCTCGGGACGATACTCGCACGCGGAATCTACTGGCTTCGCTGGTATTACCTCGTCGAGGTCGCCAGGACACGGTCATCCGAAATCGAGGCGACGCTGCCACGAACGGTAGCGTTTACCTTCGCGCTGTCGCGGTCCGGAATGCCGTTTCCGAAGGTGCTCGAAACGCTCGCACGCAACGAGTCGATTTACGGCGAAGCCGCCAGTGAAATCGGTATCGTCGTCCGCGACATGGACGCGTTCGGGACCGACGTCATCACCGCGCTACAGTCGATGTCGACATCGACGCCGAGTCCGAGCCTCGAAGAGTTCGGGGAGAATCTCGCGAGCGTCCTCGGCAGTGGTCGAAACCTCTCGGCGTTCCTCCGCGAGCAGTACGAGCGGTTTCAAGAACAGGCCGAAGCGCAACAACAGCAGTATCTCGAACTCCTCTCTACGTTCGCTGAAGTTTACGTTACCGTACTCGTCGCGGGACCGCTGTTTCTTATCACCATTCTCGTCGTCATCGGACTCGTCCTCACCGACACACTGACCATCATCCGAGTCATCGGCTACGTCGCGATACCACTGGCGAGTTTCGGGTTCGTCGTCTACATCGACAGCCTCACCGAGTCGCTCCGAGGGGCGATAACTGTCGATAAAGACGCCGAGATGGCGAGCGCCTCGGCACATACTCAGATACTGAGCGATGCTTCCCGACCAGCCACTGACGGCGGTGAAACTCCCGACAGATGGCAGGCAAACCGCGAACGACTCGCAGCGTACGACCGGTTCCGCTGGGTTCGACAGTGGCTCGACCGCCCGCTGGATAAACTCGGTCGACAACCTGCGATGACGCTCGTCGTCACGGTTCCGCTCGGACTTGCCTGGGTCGCGTTCCAGTCGTCGATTCCCGCCGACCCGACGATACTCGAAGCGGTCAACGCTGTCGACCAACACGTCGTGGAGGCGTTTATCGTCGCGCTGCTTGTCATCTCGCTGTTCCACGAGATTCGAAAGCGCCGGATTCGGGCGATAGAGCGGAATATGCCGGACTTTCTCGACCGTCTCGCGAGCGTCAACGAGGCCGGACTCACCGTTGTCGAGAGCCTTCGGCGCGTGGCCGCATCGGACCTCGGCCCCCTCAGCGACGAAGTCAAACGTACCTGCCGGGACATCGACTGGGGGGCGGATGTACAGACCGCCCTCCGTCGGATGGACCGCCGAACGACGAGTCCGATGATTTCGCGGTCGGTCACGCTCATCACGAATGCGATGAGTGCCAGCGGCGACCTCGGGCCAGTGCTTCGAATCGCCGCCAACGAGGCACAGGACAGTCGTCGACTCGCCCGCGAACGGAAACAGGAGATGATTACCTACCTCCTCGTCATCTACATCTCGTTTTTCGTCTTTCTCGGCATCATCGTCGCCTTGACCGTCGCGTTCATCCCGGCGGTCGAACAGGCGAGCACCGGCGCGATTGGCTCCGGAGAGGTGTCGGGCGTCTCCACGGGGGCGTTCTCCGGACTGCGCGAAGTGAAGACCGTCGCGTACACGGTACTGTTCTATCACGTCACTGCCATTCAGGGCCTCTGTTCGGGGATTATCGCCGGACAGTTAGGTGAAGGGCAAGTCGCAGACGGCGTCAAACACGCCGCGTTGCTCCTGTTTTTCACCTACGCGGTCTTCCTCGTTATCTGAGTCGGGTGCGAGGCAGAGCCGATGGCGCTCCGCCCGCGCCGACACGACCCGTGCAGTCTTTGTTTCACCGTCACGACCGACCGGCATGGACGACCCCAAAGCGGCGGTCCGCGAAACCTACGACCGCATCGCGTCGCACTTCGCGTCCACCCGCGAGTACCCCTGGCCCGAAGTCGAGTCGTTCGTCACGGAGACCACAGCAGACGGCCCCGCCGCGCGCGCGCTTGACCTCGGGTGCGGGAACGGCCGCCACGTCGAACTCCTCTCCGCGCACGCCGACGAGGTGGTCGGACTGGACGTTAGTCGTGGACTACTGGACGAAGCGACGACCCGAGCGAGCGACCGGGGCTTCGACGCGGGACTCGTGCAGGGTGACGCATCTCGACTCCCGTTCGTCGACGACGCCTTCGACATCGCCGTCTACGTCGCAACGCTGCATCACCTCACACCCCGCGAGGCGCGGGTCCGGAGTCTGAACGAACTCGCTCGCGTCCTCCGTGCCGACGGGCGCGCAGTCGTCAGCGCGTGGAGCACCGCCCACGACACCTTCGACAGGGACGAGGGCTTCGACACGACTGTCGATTGGACGCTCCCCGGCGGTGAGACAGTTCCTCGATTCTATCACATCTACGGTCCCGACGAGTTCGACGCCGACCTCGATGCGAGCGACCTCTCGGTCGTCGAATCGACAATTTCGAGCGGAAACTGTTACGCCATCGTTACCGGACGCTAAGCGCGTCCGTACGGACGTGGATGGGCCATGATAACTCCGGACGTGGATGGGCCATGATAACGTTAGGCGGCTGGATGGTTCGAGTGCACAGGTGATGTGTGCTTAAGGTAATTCCGTCGAATCGACGTATATGACCAAAACCGACGAACGGCAGGAGTACGAGGTGGTCGTCGTGGGCGGGGGACCGGCGGGATTGCAGAGCGCCCTCTACACGACGCGACTGGGTCACGACACCGCACTCGTCGACCGCGGCGGCGGCCGCGCGGCGATGATGCTCGATACCCACAACGTCATCGGCGTCACCGAAGAGCAGTCCGGAAACGAGTTCCTCGGCACGGCGCGTCAGCAACTCGAAGACTACGGGACCGAAATCCACCGCGACTTCGTGACCGACGCCGAACAACTCGACGACGGTCGGTTCCGTCTCGTCGGTAACGACGGCGAATTCGTCGCCGAGCGTGTCGTGCTCGGCGTCGGTTTCAACGACAAACGACCCGACCCGCCGCTTCCCCGCACCGGGAAGGGACTGCATTACTGTCTCCACTGTGATGCGTACATGTTCGTCGACGAGTCGGTGTACGTCATGGGACACTCCGATTCAGCGGCCTACGTCGCCATGATTATGCTCAACTTCACCGACGAGGTCGACATCCTCCTTCGCGGTGAAGACCCCTCGTGGTCGGACGAAACGGATGAACTCGTCCGTGCACATCCCGTCGACATCATCGACGAAGAGATTTCGGGCATGACGAAGCGCGACGACGGCTGGTTAGAGAGCTTCGAGTTCGAAGACGGGAGCGTCCGCGAGTACAAAGGTGGCTTCGCAATGTACGGGTCCGAGTACAACACGACGCTCTTCGACCAACTCGGTGTCGAACGCAACGACGACGGAACCGTCCCGGTGGACGACCACGGCCGGACCAGCGTCGATGGCGTCTTCGCGGTGGGCGATATCACTCCCGGTCACAACCAGATTCCGGTCGCGATGGGCAAGGGTGCGAAAGCCGGCATCGCAATCCATATGGAACTCCGTGAGTTCCCGAAGAGCCTCGATGAGATTCGCGCCGAAGGCGACGTGAGTATCAACGAGGTTCCCGGAATTTCGTCCGGACTCCTTGCCAAGGCAAAACAATTCAACCAGTCCCACGCGGACGACTAAGGCCGTAATTCGGCGAAATTCGGTGAAATTCGAGGCCGAAGAGTACCCCCCTCAAGTTCCCCCAGTCAGTATAGTCACCTGCAATGAACCGTACTGTATTTGCGACTGTTCTGATCGCACTCATGGTCGTCTTGGCCGGGTGCGCCGGTGGAGCAGGCACACTGACGGACAGCCCGCAGTCGGAGGACACGACTGAATCGACGTCGTCCGACGACACTGACAGCACAGACAGCGAGACGGGGACGATGAACTTCTACGTGAGTGACGAGCAGAATGCTATCTCTGACTTCGAGCACCTCAACGTTACTATCGAGAGTGTAACGCTCGTCCGTGCGGAAGGCGACGCCGAGAGTGACACTGCCGAAGACAGCGAGTCGGCAGACACCGAGAACGACTCGGTCGAGACCAACGCCACGGCGAATGCGACGGCAAACGCGAGCGTCGAGGTCGAGGCAACGACGAACACGTCGAACACCTCGCTCTCCACGAACGCGTCTGTCGAAGCGAACGCCGAGGGAGATGCCGACGTTGAGAACGATGCTGACGCCGAAGGAGACTCCGACGGTGCCGACTCGACAGAGGACAACACCAGCGGAAAACTCACCTACGAAGTCGACAACGTGACCGTCGACCTGACCGAACTGCAGGGCGACAACGCCAGCCTCGTCGGCGAGTACGGCGTGCCCGAGGACAACTACACCAAGGTGTTCGTCCACGTGAGCGAGGTCGACGGGACGCTCAAGACCGGCGAGCAGGTGAACATCAAGCTCCCGAGCGAAAAACTCCAACTCAACTCGGCGTTCGAGGTCGAAAGCGGGTCCTCCGTTGACTTCGTCTTCGACATCACCGCCTTCAAGGCGGGCAAAAGCGGGAAGTACATCCTCAAGCCCGTCATCAGCGAATCGGGAACGGATGTCCCGATTAAGAACGTCGACGCGGAGCAGCACGCTGACGCAGACGCTGAGGCGTCCGCCGATGCTGAGGCTGAGGCGTCCGCCGATGTCGAGGCCTCTGCTGATGCTGATGTTTCCGCCGACGCAACCGGCGAGAACGACACGACCGAAAACACAAGCGCCGAATCCGAGTCCAACCTCTCCGTGAGTTTTGACGGCGACGTCACGGCCGGAGAAAACGTGACGCTCGTCGCCACGCAGAACGGGACTCCCGTCGAGAACGCGACGGTAACCGTGAACGGCGAGGTCGTGGGAACGACTAACGCCGACGGTGAAGTGGACGTCGACATCCCCGAGACGGAAGACGGGACCGTCGTCGTCGCACACGGCGACGCTGAGACTGAGTTGGAACTCGAATTCCTCTCAGACGGGTTATAGAACACCGATAACACGGGAAAATCGGACAACATCGTCGCCCAATCGAAAAGGTAACATCCTTATTGGGGCGTCGAGAATGAGGGAATAGACGCTGGTTCGAGCGCACCGGTGTCTCGGCCGAACGAAGTGAGGTCGAGGCTCGGTGCGAACGAGCGAAGCGAGTAAGCACCGGTGTTGAGACGGACGGAGTTCGTCGATGCACGGTGCGAACAAAGTGAGCACCGGTGGTCTAATGGTAAGACATTGGCCTTCCAAGCCAATTATCTGGGTTCGATTCCCAGCCGGTGCATTCTTCGCGGACACAACCAACAAGGAGCGATGGCGATGGGTACGTCGTGAACGTGATACCGCTGTTCTCACTCACCGAATCGGACCGTCTCTCTTATCTTCCCCCCGACCCTATGCGAACGTAATGCTCAACTCCATTCCACTGTTTCCGGGACTCCCGGGCGGTCCAGAACTGCTTATCGTCCTGCTCATCGTCATCCTGCTGTTCGGCGCGAATAAGCTCCCCCAGCTCGCTCGGTCATCCGGCCAGGCGATGGGTGAGTTCCGCCGCGGACGTCAGGAAATCGAAGAGGAACTGAAGGAGGGCGTAGAAGGCGAAGAATCCGAGGAAGAAGAGGACGAGACGACCACGTCCGAGACAACCGCCACCGAGACGGAAACCGAAACAGAGAGCTAATCGTCCCGCTGCGGAGACAACCCACGTGCAGGATTTTCTATAGACTCTGAGTACCGACGCGAGCGATTGCGACGGACTGTGTATCGAAGGAATGACGCCGACTGAAGGCTCTCTCGAAGTCGTGATTCAGTCGGGAGACCCGACAGTCAGCGCGTGAAATGAAGTATGAATGGGTGGACAGCGAGGTTGCCCGGCGTTCCGACGTGGGGAATCCCGGTTGCCTCCTCCACCCCGCGATCCCTCGAGCGACGCACGTCCGATGGTCCGCTGCTCGCTTCCGCGCCTGGCGGGGTACCACCGATGAACCGCGCAAACCCTTCCCTGCGGAAGGGGTACGCGGAACCGCTGTCCCCGAAGGACGAGGTTTCTACGTTGGCTTCCGGGGCCCGCGCCGGTCTGACCGGACGCGCCCGTGTTCGGTCCCCGCTAAAGACCTATTTCGCGGGTGAAGAGCAGGGCCTAACTGCCCGACCTAGTCCACTTCCTCATTATCCACCGACTGTTAAGGGCCTTTCGACTCGCGGAGCAGAAAACCACGGGACATCGTCGGGGTGGTTCGACTCGGGAACGGGGCACAAAACCACACTCTGGTCCGGCGGCGCTCAGTCGAACGGGGTGTTCCGAAAACCGACAGCGACAGAGACAAACGAGACACCGGTCTGACGAGTGAAGAACACCGAGAGAACGATTGATTCGGTTGTAAACGTAGAGTACAGTTGAGGTGGTTGTAAACGCGGAGTACAGGGATGATTGTGAATCCGGTCTACAGGATGCTCCGAGCGTATCCGACTCCGCCGACGAGAGCGACGGCGGCGGCTCCGATGACTGTCCAGCGGTGGTAGCTGAGCCACGCGTACTGCTGCTCGAAACTGAACAGGACGGTCGGGTCGATGGAAACCGACCACAGTACGGCGAGACCGAGCATCGAAAGCGAGAGCACGACCCCGAGACCGGCGGCCGTCGCCGGGTCGGTCCGGTTCTGCCGTCCGGAGAGGAAGACGATGACTTCGAGCAATGCGAGCATCCCGACGATAGAGAGGCCGACAGGGCCGGAAGCGTAGTACGCGGCCATCTGTCCGTTGCTGGCTTCGACGGCGACGGCTGGCACCGCGACGGCAACCGCGAGGAGAATCGAACCAATAAGCCCGATAGTTGGCGCGAGACGTTCGGCGTCCATGGCCGGTGATTCGAGTGTCTGACTGATAAACGGTTTGAGACGTGGTCGCGGAGAGAGTGGCCGCTGGCGATTGGCCGGTTTTAAATCTCGGTGCGACGACGTGCGCGTATGGACCGCGTAGCGATCATCGGTGCATCGATGACCCAGTTCGGGCAGCGCGACGCGTGGATTCGCGAGTTGCTTGCCGAGGCCGGCCAAGCCGCACTCGCGGACGCCGACGTATCGCCCGACGAAATCGAGCACCTCTACGTCTCGAATATGGCGAGCGGTGAGTTCGAGGGCCAGACAGGCGTGCCGAACGCCCTCGCTCACGACCTCGCGGCGATGCCTGCGTACACCGCCCGAATCGACCAGACCTCCTCGTCCGGCGGGGCAGGCGTCTACGCCGCGTGGCAGTCGGTTGCCTCCGGTGCGTCCGACATGACGATGCTCGTCGGCGGCGAGAAGATGACCCACCGCTCGACGGCGGAGGCGACGGACGTTATCGCCTCTCTGACCCACCCGGTGGAGTACAAACACGGCGTGACGCTTCCTTCGTTTGCGGGACTCACCGCTCGACTCTACCTCGACACCTACGACGCTCCGCGGGAGTCACTCGGGAAAGTCGCCGTCAAGAACCACAAAAACGGCCTCGACAATCCCCACGCCCAGTTCCGCAAGGAAGTCGACCTCGAAACCGTTCTCGACTCGCCGGTCGTCGCCGACCCGCTTCGTCTCTACGACTTCTGTCCGATTACGGACGGTTCTGCGGCGCTCGTCTTCTGTTCCGAATCGGTCGCCCGCGAGTACACCGACGACTACGTCGTTATCTCCGGTATCGGCGGCGCGACGGACACCCACGTCGTCCACGAGCGCGCCGACCCGACCACGATGGGCGGCGTCGTCAACTCTTCCGACATTGCCTACGAGATGGCCGACCTCGAACCGGACGACATCGACGTGGCCGAACTCCACGACATGTTCACCATCCTCGAATTCCTCCAGTCCGAAGACCTCGGCTTCTTCGAGAAGGGTGAGGGCTGGAAGGCCGTCGAAGAGGGCGTCACGGACCGCGACGGCGAACTCCCCATCAACACCTCCGGCGGCCTGAAATCGAAGGGTCACCCGCTCGGCGCGTCCGGCGTCGCACAGGTGTACGAGATTTACAAGCAACTCATCGGTGACGCAGGCGACCGACAGGTCGACGCCGACATCGGTCTCGCGTGCAACGTCGGCGGCTTCGGCAACTGCGTGACCACGACCATCATGGAGTCCCAATAATGTCCGACGACACGCCCGCGATGGAGGCGTACCGCTACCCCGACGGGAGCATCACCTACCCCGGCCACCCGGTCGGTCCCGACGGCGAGGAACCGGTCGGCACCGTCGACCTGAGCGAGTACACCGCGACGGTGCTGACGTGGACGACCTCGACCGCGACGCCGCCCGGCGTCCGCCAGCCTAACACGCTCGCAATCGTCGAGTTCGACGTCGACGGCGAACCCGCCCGCGCCATCGGACAGGTCACGACCGAGGACGTAGATATCGGCGACGAGGTCGAACCCGTCTACTGCGAGGAACTCCGCGAACCCGGCGCTGGCATCCGCGAACCCGAAAGTCAAGAGTGGGACGGCTACCGGTTTAAGCCGGTCTAGACCGCGACGACGCGTTCACCGACAACACCGTCAAACGCCCCGCGTTCCGCCGGGGAAATACTGATACAAACATACCTTCTATCTCGATTATGAATCGCACGCGCAGCTACGTGTTCGCGCGCGACGCCACCGTTGCCACCGCCGTCCTCGTCGGACTGTTCGTACTCCGATACGTGCAGTTCCAACCGCTGCAGATTCCGGGGTATCTCCTCATCGTCGGCTTCGACGTTATCGAGGCGGTGTTCGGCTCCACGGGCGCGAACTACGACGTGCTGTTCGCCGCGTATCTCGTCGGCCTCGGTGTCGTCGGCGCGGGCGTCGCGCAGGTGGTCCGACAGAACTCGAAGGGGACCGACATCCACTGGTGGCGACTCGGCGCGGCGTCGGCGCTCGCACTCCTCGGCGTCGTTTCGCTGCTCTTCGCCGCGATGGTACTTTTCACGACTACTCAGCTCACACCAGTCTACGTAACGGGTGCGGCGGGGCTGGTTTTCCTCGCGCTCGCCGCATGGCTCACAGATATCTTCCGAATCGAGGTCGGGCCGGGTCAGTAACTCTCAGCGGTCGCTCGGTTCCGCGTCGTCGCCGCCGTGGCCGTCGTCACCGTCGTCACCGTCTCCTTTCACGTCGCGCTTAATCGACTCCAACTCGGCGTCGACATCTACCGTCGGCCCGTCGTCCGCCGCGGCATCGTCGCTGCTTGCGTCGGTTCCTTCTTCGGTTACGTCGATTCGGACCGGTCCTGTCTCCGCGGGTCCCGACTCTCCCGTTTCCGACCCGCGCGAGCGGGTTCGCGTTCGGTCGTCGCGCTGTTGCCACTCCGATTCGAATCGGCGTTCGTCCTCGCGCCAGCGGCGTTCGCGGGACGTGCGTTCTTCTGTCGCCTCGGAGATTCGCGCGTCGAGTTCGTCGGTCAACGAGCGGGCGCGGTCCATCACGTCGCGTGCCTCGGGATTCGACGGCATATCGGTTTCCGAGAGGGCGTTTCGAAGTTCGTCGAGGGCGCGCTCGACGCCTGAAACAGCGCTTCGTGGGACATCACGCATTCGGGCTTCCGTCTCGCTTCGGGCGTCCTCCATCGCGCGGCTCGGGTCAGAGAGGCGCATGAGGCGGCGAAGTAGTTCGAGCGAGGCAATCGTCGCTTCGAGGACGGCGATAACGGTTGGGATGGTGTACGATTCGGTGAATCGCATGACCTCGCCGAACGTCGGCGGGCGCGGCGGTTGGAAGCGGTCACCCCCCCCGCGCCTGCGGCCGCGCCGCCCGCCCGCTCGCTCCTCCCGGCGTTCGTAACCGCGTTCGTCGAGCGTGTCCCCGAGGTCATCGAGCAGGTCGAGGATGTCGTCGTCCCGTCGTCGGTCGCTCATGGCCCACGGTTGGGTCGCCGCGGGGATAAGCCTTCGAGAGCGAGAGACGAAAGGAAGGTTATGAGGTGACTACCGACGCGGGACCGCCCGACGGTACTGCGGCGGCCACTCCGTGTCGGCGTCGAGGTCTTCCGCGGCGTGGAGCGCAAAGTAGGGGTCGCGGAGGTGTTCGCGACCGACGATGGCGAGGTCGGCCCGACCGTTGCTGACGACTTCGTCGGCGTGACGGGCCGTCCGAATCCCGCCGACTGCGCCGACTCGAACGTCGGTCTCGTCGCTGATGACCTCGGCGTACGGCACCTGATAGCCGGGGCCGGTGTTCGGAATCTGTTGGTCGGGATGGGTGCCACCGGCACTCACGTCCACGAGGTCGACGCCGAGGTCGTCGAGGTCGTCTGCGAGGCGCACGGACTGTTCGAGGTCCCACGAGTCGCGGTCGTCGAGCCAATCCGTCGCCGAGATGCGGACGAACACGGGTTTGTCGTCCGGCCAGACTCCGCGGACTGTCTCGGTCACTTCACGGACGAGTCGCGTTCGGTTCTCGAACGACCCGCCGTACGCGTCCTCGCGGCGGTTCGTCACCGGTGAGAGGAACTCGTGAAGGAGGTAGCCGTGTGCGGCGTGAACTTCCGCGATTTCGAAGCCTGCGTCCAGGGCGCGCACTGCGGCCGCGCGGAAATCGTCGACGATGCCGGCGATCTCTTGGGTCGTCAGTTCGTGGAGTTCCGGCGGTTCGCCCTCGTAGGGCCACGGCACGTCACTCGGCGCGACGGTCGTCCAGCCACCGTCTTCGGGGCAGATGGGGTCGCTCCCGTCCCACGGGCGCGACTTGCTCGCCTTCCGGCCCGCATGAGCGAGTTGAATCGCCGGAACGCTCCCCATCGACTCGACGAACGAAGAGATACGTTCGAGCGACTCTACGTGCTCGTCGCTCCAGATTCCGAGGTCGTGCGGCGAGATACGCCCTTCCGGCGAGACGGCCGTCGCCTCGGTCATCACGATACCCGCACCGCCGACGGCGCGGCTGCCGAGATGGACGAGGTGCCAGTCGTTGGCAAAGCCGTCAGTCGAAGAGTACTGACACATCGGCGAAACCATGACGCGGTTCGGGACCACCGTCTCCCGGAATGAAAGCGGACTAAAGAGCGTATCCGTCATCGAGCGTGGTTGGCTATCGCCGGCAAAACCCCCCTCGCTTCCGGTGATGTGGTCCGGTTTCCCCCGACGCGCCCGTGTCGTGGGCGTGTCGAGGCGTCGCGCTCAGCTATTCGACCGACCCGACGAACTGCCGCTGTTCTTCGAGCACGCCGCGGTCGAGCGTCCACACGAGGTCTCGTTCGTCACGGTTCAGCGCCGCCGCAACGGCCCCATCGGGTCTGACGACGAGTGAACGACCGGCGTACTCGGTCTGGTCCGACCCGGGAAGCGTGCCGGTTCCGGTTCGGTTTGCACCGACGAGCCATCGGACCCCGTCCAGCGCGCGGGCGCGACAGAGCAGTCGCCAGTTCTGAGAGTGCGCGGCTGGCCACGCCCCGACGACGAACAGTGCGTCGACGCGCTCGTCGGTCAAGGCGGCGCTATCGGCGACGAAGTTCAGGTCGTAGCAGGTAAGCAGTCCCGTCTTGCCCGCTTCCGTGTCCACGATGACGAAGTCGTCGCTGGGTGTGACGACTGCGGACTCGTCACCCCAGAGGTGGCGCTTTCGGTAGACGGACGTCGACCCGTCGGGCCGAACGTAGGCCGCGGCGTTGTACAACGACTCACCGTCCTGTTCGAGGTAGCCCGCGAGTACATCGAACTCGTTGTCGGCAGCGACGCTCGCGAGGAAGTCGGTCGCGTGGACACGTGAGACGGCACCGCTGAAGGCGCGGTTATCGGCAACGAAGCCAGTAAGCGCGTACTCGGGGAACAACGCGATATCGACGTTGTCCGGGAGGTTGGCTGCGCGTTCCCGTATCGTCTTTTCGTTCTGTTCCGCGTCGAGGTCGGAGACCGAAAGTTGCGGAACGGCGACGGTGGGACCTATCACAACCCGAGAAACGGAGGCACAACGAAAAATACCTCGGCATAGAGGCAACGGGAGGCGTGACATAGGGGCAACGGTGGACGTGGGCGGTCTCACGCGGATGCGCGAAGCGAAGGGAAACGCTCTTTTTACAGACGGACGGACTTCCGGCATATGAGTGACGGGGACGACGATACGACAGAACTCTCGCCCGAGAGCTTCGACGAGCGCCTGAACGAGGCCGAAGCGGCTCTCGAAGCGGCTGAAACCGAAGCCGACCTCGACGATGTCGAGGCGACGCTCGACGAGATAGACGCGGATATCGAGTCCGCGGAGCTTCCCGAGCCGGACGACGAAGACGAAGAGAGCATCGAAGAAGAACTCTCCTCGCGTCTGTCCGACCTCCGCGATGACCTCGAATCACAGCGCGGTCCGTACGCCGAAGAGGCCATCGAGACGCTCGAAGACGCGAAGTCGACCATCACCGACACCCGATGGACCGAGCAGGGCGACGGTGAAATCGTCGCCGCCGTCGAGTCGTTCACCGATGACTTCAACGGCGTGCTCGACTCGTCCGTCTCCGTCGACGGCGAAGCCGAGGACGACCTCACCGCCGCCATCGACGACGCCGTTTCGACCATCGAATCGGCCGGTCTCGACGCCGACGACGACGCGGAGACCATCGCGGACCTCATCGACGTCGCCGACAGTCTGGCCGACGACCTCGACGACGCAGAGGAATGGGACGACCTCGAAACCCGCGAGAAGCTTCAGGTACAGGGCTTCTACGACGTTCTCGGCCACTACAAGGACTACCCGCCGGAGCTCTCCGCGCTCAAGGAACACGAAAAGCGCGGCAACGTCGAGATGATTGCTCTCGCCTTCGATAGCTTCCAGTCCGACTTCATGCAGGAGTACTGCATCGAGGCCTTCACGCGCATGAACGACGACCGCGCCTACGAGACCATCGAGGGGCAGGCCAAGCGCCGCGACAAGGGCGTCATCAAAGCCATCGGCAAGATGGCGGCCGAAGAGGGCGTCGAGATGCTCGTCGACTACGTCGATAGCGACAACGACCCGGCGCTCCAGAAGGTCGTCTTCAAAGCGCTCGGCGAAATCGGCTCCGAGGAAGCAACCCAGCCCATCGCTAACAAGCTCGTCACCGAGAACGAAAACGTCCGGTCGGCCGCCGCCCGCGCGCTCGGTCTTCTCGGCGACACGCGCGCCGTCGAACCGCTCGCGGACGTACTCGAAGACGATGACGTTGATTCCGTACGCGCCAGCGCCGCGTGGGCACTCCGACAGGTCGGCACGGAAAGTGCACTCGAAGCGGCCGCCGGATACGTCGACGACCGCTCGTACCTCGTCCAGCGCGAGGCCGAACTCGCCGCCGACTTCCTCGGCGAGGGCAAATCCGAGCCGGAAGCGACCGTCTAAGACGACCCTTCTTTTCGGAATTCGTCCCACGCGGCCGACCGTAGCCGCGAACGTTTTTGTAGCAACACGGGACCACCACACGGTGTGTCCCACCGGTTCGTCCTCGTCGTTCTCGTATTCATCGCTGTCGGAGCAACGCCGATGGCGGCCGCGGGGTCGACGGACGCCCAGTTCGTATCTGCGCTTCCAGACCCGACAACACCGGGCGACGAAGGCGAGTTCGTCACTGTTCGTGCCCCCGAGGGGACGACGGTCTCTCTCGACGACGGTGAAGAGCGCATCTCGTTCGTCGCTCCCGGCGGCCGCGTCGCCGTCGCCTCGAATCCAGCCGCCGCGTCGAATCTGACGAACCAGACAGTCGTCTCGCCCGGACTCGACCTCGCAAACGGCGGTGAGACGGTTACACTCCGCGTCGATGGCCGCGTCGTCGACCGACTCACGTACGAACGAAGCCACGAGGGCGCACTGCTCGAACGACACGACGGCGCGTGGTCGTGGTGGCCTCGAACGCTTCCCCGACGGAGCGTCAGAACCCATAGCTCCGTGAACGCGACACTCTTCGTCCTCCCAGACTCACCGTCAGTCCCGCTGAAGACGCTCCGCGACGCAAACGAACGACTCCTCCTCGCGGGATATGTCGTCTCTTCACCCCGGGTCGCGGACGAACTCATCGCCGCACACGAGCGCGGCGTCCGCGTCGAGGTGCTCGTCGAGGACGGTCCGGTCGGCGGCTTCCCTCGCCGGTCGGCGCGCGTGCTCGATAGACTCGCAACCGCGGGTGTTTCCGTTCGCGTCGTCGGCGACCCGCACTCGTTTCATCACGCGAAGTACGCCATCGCAGACGACACCGCGCTCGTCACAACCGAGAACTGGAAGGCTGCCGGGACGGGTGGGGAGAAAAGTCGCGGCTGGGGGACCGTCGTGGAATCTCCGAGCGTCGCGTCTGACCTCGCGGCGACGTTCAGCGATGACTCGGGGCTACCCGACACGCGCCCGTGGGAGACCTTCCGCCTCGGACGGCAGTTCGTCGTCACCGAATCCGCGAACGGGTCGTATCCCTCGCGCGTCGCCACACAACGGGTTCGCGTCCGAAACGTCTCGGTTCTTCTCGCGCCCGACAACGCGGAGGGGGCGGTCGTCCAGCAGCTCGATGCCGCCGAGGACCGAATCGACGTGATACAACCCACCGTCGAAGCCGACGGCCCGTTCGTCGTCGCGCTCAAGCGAGCGGCAAAACGTGGCGTTCGCGTCCGCTTGCTCCTCGGGAGTGCGTGGTACGTCGACGACGAAAACCGT
>NZ_JBZRPK010000315.1:0-3049 GCF_058382125.1 Haloferax sp. s1 | reverse complement strand
TTATCAAACTGGTTGCTCTTCCATGCCGTGGAAAAGAGTTCCAGAATTTCGTCTAATGGTTTCTCAACTTGATGACTCTGAAAATAGAGTTCCTCGGAAATCAGAGAATCCATCATAGAGATGTAGTGCCATTGGAATTGAGAGAGGCACACCCTTAGTGGCATACTTGCTTTATTCGCCAGACTCCATTTCCCGATCCTTTCCAAGTATGATGAATACTGCCAGTAGTGCGAATGACCAGTAGCAGTTTTAGTTTCCAAGGATAAGACCACTGTCCGATTGATTTCTCGAATCGACTTGCCCAGAGCATCTGTCCGATCCATCTCAGGGTACGTAATTTTGAAGATCTCCCACAATGATTGAAGCCACAGAGAAGTCTGGACTGCGTTCTCAGTGTTTCTAAAGGTTGATCTCGACAAACTCCCCAAAGATTCAGATAGCGGTTCTAAATATTTCTGACTCGTATAGTCCTTTCCCGTTCTCTCGATTATGAACTGAAATTGGTCGTTCAGCTCCCTCACGAAATCATCTTCGACAGGCGAAATTAACCTTCCCAAATATTTCGACCCAATACTTTCCAAAGATTGGACACAGGTGATCACAAGGATATGATCGTTATTTTCAATCGCACGAATCGCCGTGTTGGTAATTAATAGAGTATCCTGGGTGAGTTCTGCAAGAAACTCTTCACCCTTCAACGGTACGCGGGCAGATGATCGGTAGATGTTGTCTCTAGTGATTTTTCCATTGATACGGTCCTCTACCCTGTCGATAGCATTTGAAACGTCTAAATAATGACTCGTGACGAGAGACAATGAAACCAGATAGAGAAATGAAGAAAAAGTCAAAATATAGCTCAGAGATTGAAGTACATCTGACCATTGAAAATACAGTCCAGAAAGGTTGTATAAGGCGATGAGCAGCAGTCCTACGAATATCAAAATAAGATAGAAGTCGCTGTAAATCTCCTTCGAGAGACCCGGATTATACTCTTGAGTTGTATTCTGGATGACGAAGATCAAGATGATGAAGACGAAGCCAATCATATTCACAAGAAGCAAGAGAGAATTCGAGAAAAACGCGTTCTCCTTCGAAACGGCAAATAATTCGACTACCTGAGAATTAGGATAGCTTATTGAAATCCCCACAAACACCAACGGTAAAATTGAGATGGTCCAAAAGGTTATTTTCCCCCAAGAGTACAGGTCCAGATTCGATCTCCAAGCTTGAAATCTTGCTATCTTGGATTCTAAAAAAATTCTCACCTGATTCTGAGTCCACCGCCATTTTGCAACTATCACTCCCCTCAGGAGAGACAGGATTACCACAACACCAAGTCCAATAATGCTGCCCCCCATCAAATACAGTCTCGGTCCCGAGTTGTTGGCGAATGCTGTGAAGACCAATGTCCCCCCCAATAGGAAGGTGTAAATTACAAAAATCTTCTTCGCCAATCGGACGAACATTAGTGCCAACTGACTTGATAGTTCGAGGTCCTATAATTGTATCCCAATCCAGTTAGAAGTGAAGATACAGTCTCTACCAGTCACTCACAGAAGGGCTATAGTTTGATCTTCGAATATGAACCAGAGAGCCCAGATTGTACCAGCGAAATCACCGTCCCTGACTACGAACTGAACTCGATCAATATCCATGACCTGAGTTGACCCTCCGTTCTCAGCCGACGGTAGCTTCTTGAGCTGTTCCTGCAGCTCATACCCCGATCCAGTTTCAGTTGCTAATACCCCGCTCTCTTTCCCCTTGTATTCATTTCCAAGGAAGATAGCGCGATAGCTGGAGTTTGGAGAACGAAATCGTATTTCGATCTCAGCGTCGTCATCTAACTGCTCAACATCAGCATTGATGTAGACACTGCTTCTGGAAGCCTCAGAGATAGAAACCGGGATTTCACCGACTACTTCCCCATCAGCAACAGAGTCTTCGGTCGAAATCATTAATCCATTATTGTTGTCATTTTTGACATTCTTGGCAGTGAGCTTGGCAGACCCACTTGACGAAACGGACAGGTCTGATGAATCAACCGCCCCTGGCCGCTCGCTGGTTCTTCCGAGACACCCGGTCATGGAACCCGACACTGCTGCGGCGACCAGAAACTTTCGACGGCTTGTATTTTCAATTCCGACCATTGTGTTAGGAAACCAGGTAGCCAAGGTATTGACCTCGGATGATATTTCACACCCTGAATTATATTATCGAGCAGAGTTTATTGAGCGGTATAATTTGGCGATGTCTGGCGATTCTACCGACTCACATCCAGCAAGGAAGATTGACCGAGGAGAGCTCAAAGGTGAGTTAGGTGAACTCAACGAGAATGTACCCGCATTGACTAGGAGAGTGCTCGCAACCGAGTTTCCTGAAGTCGAACCACAAACTGTGGGTAACAACTTAGATGATCTAGCAGAAGGCGGAGAAATCTGCAGATTCAACGATGGCAATACGAAACTCTACTGGTATCCCCGTGAACGCGACGAGGGTGGGACAGTCAAGTACAGCGAACTTATCGACGATTCGATTGACTGGGGAGAAATCGACGTGACTACTGTTCCTAAAGAGGTTGCCCAAGAGATTGCTGCCGAACGACTCCCATATTATCAACCCCGGAGCTTCTGGACTCAAACCACCTATGCCAGTCAACTCGGCGTGATGATCGCCTTCGGAATGGTCATACTGGGGATCGGTGGGCTCGTTGGCGGTACTCTAGGACTGGGACAGAACACTGCCGCTAGGATATTCCAAGCAGGGCTATGGCTGTCACTATTCGCAATGATCGGCTTCGTGATTTCGTTAGCCCTGGACAATCTTGCCGCACAAGATCGCGTTCCGGTGGATCCGCTTTCGAGATTCCGGCGATAAGCTTGTGAGTGTCCTGCTGACGCGGTGTACGATGGTCCGTGTAAACACCGGATCGTCGTCGCCATTCGACCTCGAATCCTCGATATCGCGACGAAGATGTGAGCTGTCGCCGACGGCGGCGTTGTAACCGACAGAAAGTGACTGGCAGACCAATCCGGTGACGCAGACACAACAC
>NZ_JBZRPK010000316.1:0-3071 GCF_058382125.1 Haloferax sp. s1 | reverse complement strand
ACACTATCTGCCTCGCCGCGCGGTCGAAAGATAGCCGGATGAACAGTGGGAAGATTCTGAGTGACGCCTTCACCGGTATCGGCGAGGCTGGCGGCCACTCCACACAGGGGTCGGTCGAGATTCCGCTCGGTATCTTCACCGGTATCGAGTCGAGCGTCGACAACCGCGATACGCTCTTACAACTCACCGAAGAAGCAGTAACGCGCAAGCTCTTCCGTGCAATGGGTGTGGAGGGCGGCGAGAGCGGAAACGGGAGTTAGAACGTCACGCGATAAGCGATTCTTCGTCTTCTTCGGGATTCTTCAGACGCTCGATAACGTCGTTGATGAGGATAACATCGCCGACAGCACGGACCCACCGATACGGGATGAGTACGCCCTTTCCGGGTTCGATTTGATTGCGAAACAGTTCGTCGTTCAGGGCTGTCAGCGCGAGTCCGGTGACCGTCTCGTGGTCTAAGTCGAGGCGGACATCTTCGACCTCGCCGACGAACACACCGTTGTTCGAGTAGACCTCACGGCCTACGAGCGTCGTAATCTCTTCGGGCGTCCCGTCCATATCCGCCAACATGGGATGCCGGGTCTTAATTGTTCGTAGCCCGCGGCTTGCGGCGCAGACACACGGCAGACGAGCGTCCGACATCGGCGAAAAAACACCGGAAAATCCGGATTCGAGTATCGAAAAATCTGCCGGAAGTTTCCACATCGGCCGATAGATATTTCGGTGAGAATCGGTGGAAATTACCACCGACACGCGCCGGTGTTACCGCCGCGGCGCGACGAGTTGAATCGGGTGCTGCGACGGTCGGCGAAGCAGCGAGTCGAGTTGTTCGAGACACGAGGTCCCGCTTGCGACCACGGTTCGGTGTTTCGTCTCGTCGGTCTGGAACTGTCCCTGTAGCTCGGACCCGACGTCGACGCTCAGTTCGTAGTATTCGGACTTGTACCCGAACGACCCGGCCATTCCGCAGCACTCCACGTCAGAGGTGACTACGTCGTAGCCGAGACGCGAGAGAACGGCTTCGGTGTGGCCTTCGAGTCCGAGCGTCCGTTGCTGACAGTGGCTGTGGTAGGCGACTTCCTCGCTGTCGGTCGTCGCGAGCGCGTCGGCATCTACACCGTTTTCGAGCAGGCCGAAGACGTACTCCATAACCTCGTAACTGGCCTCGGAGATGCGCTGGAACGATTTTTCGGGGAGGAACTTCTCGTACTCGGTTTGGAACATTGCGAGGTCGGACGGCTCGATGACGACGATATCTCTGCCGTCGTCGATGTGTTCCGCAAGCCCGGCGTACACGTCGTGAGCGTGGTCTTCGGCGGTCGCAATCATCCCTTGCGAAAGCGGGGCGCGGCCCGACGACCGAACGTCGGGAACGACCACGTCGACGCCGAGCGCTTCGAGAGCGCGAACAGCGGCTTTCCCGCGTTCGACCTGTACGTGGTTCGTGTACACGTCCGGGTAGAGAACGGCAGTTCGTGTCGGGTTCTCGACGTGCGAGTTGCGGGCGTCGAACCAGTCTTTCAGCGTCTCGCGCTGGAAGGCGGGGAGTTCGCGCCGGGCGTCGATACCGAGGAACCGCTCCATAAGGTCACGAGAGACCGACAGTTGCGAGGCCCAATTCGAGAGCGGAGCGAAGAAGCTCCCGACCTTCGCGGCCGTCTCGAAGTTGCCGAAGAAGCGCTTTTGGAGGCTGACGCCGCCGGGTTCTTCGTCCGGGGTGAGTCCCTCGACGAGCCAATCGACTTCCGAGGCCTCGCCGCGGTTTACGCGGTCGCGGACGACCGTGTTTATCCACGGGATGTCGATTTCGACCGGACAGGCCGTAGTACACCGACTACACCCGGTACAGAGGTCGTTGAACTCGGCGGCCGTGTCGAGTCCTTCGACGCCCGCTTCCCACCCGGTTCCGATGCCGCCGGAGTAGGTCTCGCCGCCGAAGGCGTGGCCGCCGACGTGCTGGAAATTGGCGCAGACGTTCGAACACGCCGAACACCGGATGCAGTAGAGCGTCTCACGCAACTGGTCGTCGTCGCGCATGTCCATCCGGCCGTTGTCGATAAGGACGAGATGGAACTCGCGGTCGGTCTCGGTTTCGGTGAGCGGCGTGTCCGGGTCGTCGAAGTCGACGGTCGGCGATTCGACCGGTGGCGTGAGAAGCGAGATGTAGGACGTGATGTCCTGTCCCGTCCCGGACTTCCCGATAAGTTCGACGAAGGGTTGGAGGTCTTCGACGGTTGGAATAATCTTCTCGACACCGGCGACCGCGACGTGGGTGTCCGGCACGACGGCGGTCTTTCGGGCGTTCCCTTCGGATGTGACGAGCGCCATCGTACCCGTGTCGGCGGTGATGAAGTTCGCGCCGGTCATCCCCACGTCGGCGTCCTCGATGAGTTCGCCGAGTTGTTCGCGGGCGAACATGGTGAGTTCCTCGGCCGACTCCAGCGGTTCGTCCGGCTCGAACGTCTCGTTGAACAGGTCGGCGATGGCCTCCCGTGACTTGTGGATGGCGGGGGCGACGATGTGCGACGGCGAGTCGTCGGCAACTTGTAGGACCCACTCGCCGAGGTCGGTCTCGACCACGTCGATGTCCGCGGCTTCGAGTTCGTGGTTGACCTCGATTTCCTCGGAGGTCATCGACTTCGACTTGACGACGCGTTCGGCGTCCTTGTCCTCGCAAACCTCCCGAATGTAGCGATTCGCGTCCGCATCGTCGTCGGCGATGTAGAGCGTCCCGCCGTTCGCTTCGACGGTTTCGCGGAGTTGGTCGAGCAGTTCGGGAAGTCGCTCGATGGCGTCTTCCTTGATGGCCCGCGCCTCGGATTTCAGCCCCTCGTAATCGTCGAGCGTCTGGACGGACTCGTACCGTCCCTCGTTGAATCCGCGGGTGCTCGTGCCCACCGCATCACCCTCGGTTTCCATCAACTGTCGAATCTTCGCCGCCTTCGCCTCGCGTGCCTTACTCATCGAGAATCACCACGTGAACGTCTTTGGGACCGTGTGCTCCTTTCACCAGTGCACCCATGTCGGCGGTGGCGCTTGGACCGGTAGCGATAATCGCCGAGGAGTGTCCC
>NZ_JBZRPK010000317.1:0-3080 GCF_058382125.1 Haloferax sp. s1 | reverse complement strand
GGTGAGCGCTGGTCGTGTTGATGGGACCGCCACCCAAATACGCACAATACGCGCGACCACTACCACGTACCACCCCAGCCGCGAGAAGAGAGTGCGGTCGATGCAGTCTACCCAGATGATCCGAATGGCGTGCTTCGGGTCGTTCTTCAGACTATCGAGAAACGAATTAACGATATTTGGGCGACAACAGATCCGGTTTTCCCGTCAGAATACGAATTCGAGAAGGAATACGGCGCAGACTACCTCGTGGACACGTAGCGCAGTTTGTCACTCTGGGCGGACGACTTCATCGCATGAATAGCATTCTGCGAACACGCCAGTTGTCCCATCGGCCTCCTCAAACTCAATGAGCGACTGGTATGCCTCAATCTCTTCGCCGCAGTCAGGGCATCGACCAAGCGCCGTCGAATCATTCGTCATAGGGATTGTGGAGACGTGTGTGACACAGATTGTCTCCAGTAGTAGTTACGTGGTGTCACAGCAAAGATGTTTGGCCAGTTCGCGCGCCCCCCAAAGTCCCAATCTCCGGACCTGTGGTCGGCACTGGTTGTTGATATCGGACCAGGATAACCAATTTCAGAGTTGGCTATTTCGAGATAGGCTATTTTGCCTTCAAGCGCAACGGAGTCTGCTCGCATATTCCGAGCAGAAGGTTAGGAGCAAGTTAGGTACCTAAGGCAGCTAAGTTACCTAAGGTAGAAATGGTAGGACAGAGACATTTCTGGATACCATCCATAATCGAGAACAGCCTTAGTTAGCTTAGTTTCCACATTCACATTAGGTACCTCAGGTGCCTAAGGTGGCACAGGCCCATTAGGTGAGGTAGTTGAGCTAGGACCAATAGATAACATAGATGAATCAAGCTGTACAATGGTACCTACCTTACCTGCCTTAGGTACCTTAGGTGGCTTAGGTGAGGTAGTTAAGTCAGGAAATATTATATAATATGCGTGAGTCTATCCGCACAACCACAGGTACCTCAGCTACCTTAGGTGACTCAGGTGAACTCCAATGTCACAGGAACCCCAACCAAACGCTGTCGCACTGAACACGCTCAAGGGTGGCGTCGGGAAAACAACGATTTCGCTTAACACTGCCCGCGAGTTAGCTGAGCGAGGTCACGATGTTCTGCTTGTCGACCTCGACCCGAATGGTCACCTCACAGTTGGCCTTGACTTCCGCGAAGTCTATCTAGACGATGAGCACGCAGATCTCGGAGAGATCATCATAGATCGGGATGCAGAGCCAGATGACGCAATCGTTTCGACTGAGTTTGGGTTTGACCTCTTCCCATCAACAGCAGACCTCGAAGACGTCCAAGATCGTCTCGGGTCGGTGAACCACGGAACAGTCAGGATGCGACAGTTCCTTGTTGAGCCGCTCTTGGGCGAAACCTACGATTACATCATCATCGACACGCCCGGGAGTACGGGCCACCTCACGGACAACGCACTCGTCGCAACCGAATCGATTCTTGTGCCACTCCGCCCAGGCCCTGAATCACTCGGAGGGTTCGAGCGAACGGTCGAGCGTCTAATCAAGCCACTTCGAGAGTTCATTTCGCTGGACTTGCTTGCAATTGTACCGACAGACCTCCAACGTCGTATCGATCAACAAACTCTTGACCGAGAGCTGATCGAGTCGTTGGTGACGCGTGAACATCTCGCTGCGAAGGTCCCGAACTTCGCGTATATCTCTCCAGCTGACCTGGAAAAGATTGATTCCGGAGAATGGGATGGCTCACTCCCAAAGCCAGGTATTCGCCACTCTGAGTCACTTTCCCGTGCAATTGGAGATCACAAACCGCTTCGAGACTACGCACCAGAAGATTCGATCCTCTCGTCGTTCGAAGAACTCGCAAGCATCATTGAACACGGAGAGGTGCGTCGCTAATGGGGGACTACACCGACCGCTTTGCAGGGTTGGATGAGGAACTTGCGGAAGTCGAAGACGATGACGAAGAGCAGGAGTCCGATACAGCCAAGTCTGAAACTACGGACACCTCTGGAGAGGTACGGGACGAGGTGACGGTCAAAGATGAAGACATAGAGTCAGACGTTGATTCCAAAAAGGAAGATGAAAGCCTCGAACGTGAATCAGAGGTGAGTAAGCAGTCAGGCATCGATGGACCAGAACAGGAATCCAATCAAGAAGTAAGGCCAAATACTTCTAGAGCGCTCGAAGACAGTAATCCCGGTTTCCCCTTCTCTGAGTCGGTACAAGCTCAGATATACCCACGGCGAACCACCCACGACGAGTTTGAGGACTTCATTCAATTCGACGTGAAACAAGCGCTCAGAGAGTACGGTATCCGGAATGACGAGAAGCGTGAGATACACGAAGCAATCCTTCAGTTCGTAATGGAACATCCTGACGCAATTGCCGACAAGGTGGTCGAACTTCGCGAGACATAGGACGAGAATTATTCCACAACCCGTTGACACTCCACGATGAAGCGAAGTTGGTCACTCACGGAGTCCGGACACATACACCGTCGTTCATCTGTTCTTTGAGTCGAGAGTAGAGTGGTGATGGAGTGACGACTATAGTTAGTATATAAAGCAAGGATATTTCACTCAGTTTCATAACTCTGGATGAATTGATTAAACGTCATTAACACACGTTTGACGGCTTGATAAACTACCTAGGCGAACTTAGAATAGACGGTATAATTATCTTCTACCAGTAAATATATAATAATGCGAAGACAGTGATTTGTGGTAAAAATCATTCAATGGTTCTAGTTCTAGTCTAGTGTTGATTCGGTTTTGGTGGTACAAACACGATGAATCATGTTTTGCCACTTGCTGACCTCGGGTTCACGTGGAAGAACAGATGAAATGTGGTGTGTGTGTGTCGGAATCTCTGAAGAACAAACGAACAGATGAAGAGGTGGTGTCTGACATAGATTCGAGGCTTCCTTGCCGAGCTGACGTCACGGTAGTTCGCTAATTTACATCGATGAAAAAGAGAATTGGGCGGTGACTCTGTAATGATCGCTTTGGCGAATATTTGGTGTAAGAGCGTGACCTCGACTATGTTTCAGAAGAAACAGATGAACAGCGGTGTCTGTTACAACA
>NZ_JBZRPK010000318.1:0-3088 GCF_058382125.1 Haloferax sp. s1 | reverse complement strand
AGCCCTCGCCGGCCTCGCCAGCGCGGGCCGCCTCGATGTTCGCGTTGAGCGCGAGCAGGTTCGTCCGGTCTGCGACCTCCGCGATGACCTCGACGACCTCCTCGATTGCGCCCATGCGCTGTTGGAGTTCGGTCACGCTGTCGAGCAGTTCGTCGGATATCTCGATGACCTGGTCGGTCGCGGTTCGAATGCTTTGTCCGGCCTCCTGTCCGTTTTCCGCGGCCGCACGCGCCTGGTTCGCCGCCGACGCGACTTCGTCGGACGTCGCCGCGATTTCCTCCATGCTCGCAGAGAGGTCCTGCATCTCCTCGGACCCCTTCGCAAGGAGTTCAGCCTGTTCTGTGACCTGCTCTTCGATGTCGGTTGCGGCGGTTGCCGCGCGCTGAATCGCCGTGCCGAGGTTTGCTGTCGTGTCGTCAACCTCGTTCGCAAGGCGTTCGAAACGCGTCGCCATCTGGTTGATGTCCGAGAGGACAGCCAGCGTCTCGTCTGTGAGGACGTTCCGGTCGTCGCTAAAGGACGCGCGTGCGGAGAGGTCACCGTCGGTGAGACTGCTGATAGTGACCGACACCTCTTCGACGAGTTCCTCGGACGCCCGTTGTTTTTCGACCACGTCGGTTCGGTCGTGAACCGCCTCGACGACGCCGACGAGTTCGTCTCCCTCGAACAGCGGTTGGGCGGTAAAGGCGATGTGTCGGTCCACGCCGTTTCGGTCGGTCATGGTACTGGTATCGCGGTAGAGTGACTGCGCCTCGTCGACGAGTTCGAGGTCGTGCACGTCAGCCGCGGTCGTCGGGTTTTCGAGTACCTTGTCGGCGAGCGTCTTCGCCCGGCGACCGTCCGGGTAGAACAACTCGCTCACGTGCTCCGACCCGAGAGCGTCCGCGGCGGAGACCCCCGTGAGCTTCGAGATGGGTTCGTTCCACGAAATGACGCGATGGTCCGCGTCGAGAACGAACACGGGCATCCCCACACCGTCGAGTAAGTCGCCGACGTGAAGTTGCTCTGCCGCCGCCGCAATCGTCGCACGGTCAGTGTTAGTTTCAGTTGTCTGTCCCCCGCCGTCCGTCCGCGCCCGAGCCCCGACCCCCGGGACCAGCGCCGCAAGTCGCGAAAGCAGGTCCATATGTCCGGAACACGGCCATCGGTGGCATAACCCTACTGTCCGAATTTTCAAATTTGATATTCTTAGCAGCGAACAACACGGGTCGACATGGGAACCCGTCGAACGTCGATTGAGGTGGCAAAAGAAGAGAGAAAAAGAGCGAAGAGTGGAGAGCCGAAGTAGGGGACTGGTTCCGGTAGCGACGCGGTGTGAGAGCGCGTCGTCTACTGGGTATCCATCGTGGAGTCGTCACCGCCGTCGGTGACTGGAGACTCCGGCGATAGCGTGTTTGATTCGTCGGACTGTTCGTTGGTATCTGACTCGAAGGTGTCGTCCGTCATGTTCTCGGCAGCGTCGTGATTAACCGTGAACTCGGAGACAAGTGCCATCAGGCGTTCGGACTGCGAGGCAAGACTGTCCGCACCACTGGAAACCTCGCCGAGCGAGGCAGTCTGTTCTTCGGCGGCCGCGGCCACCGACTCTGCCCGCTCTGCGGTCTCGTCGCTGATGTCGGAGACGCGGTCCATCATAGACGCGACTTCTTCGGTCGATGCGGCCTGTTCGTCGGTCGTGCGACTGATTTCGTCGACGCCGTTTGTCGTCTCGCGAACGTTCTCGACGATGGTGTCGAGGGAGTCGCGCGCGGTCTCGACCGCGTCGACGCCGGATTCGACGGCGTTTCTCGTCTCGCGCATCTCGGCGACCGATTCGGCGGACTTCGTCTGGACTTCGTCGATGGTCTTTTCGATTTCTTCGGCGGAGGATTTCGTCTCGCCCGCGAGGTCCTTCACCTCGTTGGCGACGACCGAGAAGCCCTCGCCGGCCTCGCCAGCGCGGGCCGCCTCGATGTTCGCGTTGAGCGCGAGAATGTTGGTCTGCTCGGCGATGTCGGTGATGAGTTCGACGATGTCGCCGATTTCCTCCATGTCGGCTTCGAGGTCTTCGATTCTGTCGGCCGTTCGGCGGGTCTGCGTCTCGACCTGTCTGATGGTGTCGATGGCGTTTTTCGCCGCGTCGTGGCCGTCTTCACTTGCGCCGAGGGTGTGTTGTGCGGTCTGTTCGAGTTCGGTCGCCGACGAGGCAACCTCCTCGATGGTCGCCGAGAGGTTACTCGTCTCGTTCGTCGTCTGCTGGAGGTTCTCGCGTTGCTCGTGTGCGCCTTCGGCCATGACCTGCGTGGACTCGCTGACCTGTCGGCTGGCGCGCTCGATTTCCTGCGCACTCGCAGTGACTTCCTCGCTGGCGGCCGCGACTGTTTCGGCGAACTCGACGACTTCAGCGATGGTTCCTTCGAGTTCGTCGGCCATGTCGTTGAAGGACCGCGCCATCTCGTTCATCGACTCGTTGTCGGCGTCTTCCGACATCCGTCGCGTGAGGTCGCCCGCGGCGGCATCGGACATCGTCTCGCTGAACTCGGCGGCTTTCGCTTCGAGTTCGGTGATGAGCGCTTCGAGTTCCGTGTGAGTCTGGCCCATCGATTCACCGAACGACCCGGGGATGTCCTCGTCGAGGACGGGGTCGTCGAACTGTTTCTCGGCGAGTGCCTCTGCCTGTCCGGCGACCGTCGTCAGGTACGCTTGCATCGACTCGAACGAGTCGTACAGGCGGCCCATCTCGTCGATTCGGGACGTGCTCGGGAGGTCACCGTCGACCTCTCCGTTGGCGATGTTGTCCGCGTTCCGTGCGACGACGGCGAGGGAGTTCGCGGTCCCGCGCCCAATCGTCACACCGACGAGGAACAACGCCCCGACGGCGAACGCGATGAGGAGAATCACGTTTCTCGTCACCTGCGATTGGAGCGCGAACGCCCGTTCTGCGGGGACGTGGTACGTGAGTACCCAATCGGTACCGGTGATTGGCGTGTAGGCCATCGCGTACTCTCCTTCATCCATGCCCGTCCGGGCGGAGACGACTTGGTAGCCGGTTTCCCCGGTGAGTGCCGCGTCGATAGCCTTGATTTCCGACCCATCGGCTGCCGTGTAC
>NZ_JBZRPK010000319.1:0-3097 GCF_058382125.1 Haloferax sp. s1 | reverse complement strand
CAGTCGGCCTGTGACGATCTGAGGGAGGTAAGTGTCGGCATGGCGCTGAGGTCGGTCTGAACGGTAGCGGGGGGGTCGCCCGGCGTCCCTGTGAGTTCCCATGCGGGAACGGCGAGTCTGACGTAACCGCCCGAGTCGGGGGCGACACTACGCGTCGAACGCGACCCGCTAGCGTGCTCGACCGTCACGAAGACGTGTGTCGAATCTCGGTACACTTCCGTTTCGACCTGCGCACTTCCGTCGTCCAAGACGAGTTCGAACGCCGACCCGCTGCTCGTCGCCAGCGAGTCGCGCGAGACGTTGAACCGAACGCCGCGGACGCCGACGTCGGTTGCGAGTGTCCAGTCTCCCGAGCCGCTTCGGTCCGTGAAGTCCCGCGTCGAATCCGACTGCGAGATTCGAGTTCCATCGACGCGGTCGGTGCGCGAAGCGTTTGTCACCGCCCCTCTGACGGCGGTGAGTGTGGCGGCGGTATCGCTCCAGTTTCCAAGGGCCAAGTCGAACGCATCGGTGAGCGACGAGTAGGACCCGCCATCGCGGTTCACTTCGTCGAGGAGTTCTCCCGCGCCCATCTCGACAGCGCCGCCGTGATTTACGGCTCCGTCGAGATTCGTGTCAGTCGTTCGCGTCGCGAGGTTCTCCGTGTATATCGCCGTGTTGAGCGTCAGTGCGAGGCCGACGAGGAGGACTGCGATTGCGAGGGCTGAGACGAGCATGAGTTGCCCGCGGTCGTCTCCGTCTCCGGTTACATCCGCCATACGACCACCTCCACGTTGACGAGGGCGTAGAGCGGGCCGGAACTCCCGTCTTGGACGAAGTACGTCTCGTCGGCAGCATCGTCTACGGACCGGAGCGTGTCTCTGGACCGGACAGCACGGTCGGCACCGCCGGGACCAGTGCCCGGTTTGTAGAGCGTATCGTTGTCGTCCAGACTCACCAAGCGAGTCCGCGAGACGGCGTGGTCACTCGGGTCACCCATGTAGACCAGTCGCGTCGTCCGGCGGACCTCGCGGTCCCGAAGGTAGTGAACGTAGACGTTGAAGGCGATGCCGCGCTCTAAGAACGACTGGTCGAGCATCGCCCCAAAGGCCGTCGGTGGGCCGCCATCGACGTAGTATCCTTCCGCGCCGGAGTCGTAGAAGCTCCCGTTTTCCGGATGGGTGAAAAGGACGGTCCGTTTCAGCGTCCCGTTTTCGGCGGCCGCGGTCAGAATACCGTCTGCGACCGCTGCCTGTTGGTTCTCGATGTGCTGGCTCGACGTACTCGCAGTCAGCGGCGTCACGGCAGTTACCTGCAGCGCGAAGGTAACGCTCGCGAGCAGGACCGTCGCCGCGACAAATGCTTCGAGCGCGTGTGCCTGTGCGCGGGACACGGTCACCACACCCTCACCGTCAACTCGTGCAGTGCGCCGTCGAGGAGGACCGCACGGCGGGCCGAGACGACGCTTCGAGAGGTTGGAACCGGTTCACCCGTTGTATCGACGGCCGTTCCGTGCCGTGAGAGCGTGACGTTCATCCCGTAGGAGTCGTCGATGCCGGTGGCGATGTTCGGGTCGGCGTTGTCGTAGTGACAGCCTGTGGGTGGCGGATTGCCATCGAAGAAGGCGTCCGTGCACGTCTCGTTGAGGACGTTCGGCTGTTCGGACTCGACGAGGAGATTTCGGGTGAGCGAGTCGGCCGCGCGGTTGGCGACGAGCGGTCGGTCCTGTTCCGCCTCGAACGGGTCGAGAATCTGTGGGATGGTCCCGACGACCCACGCGACGGCGAGAAGGAAGATGCCGACGCCGATGGCGAAGTCGACAGTCGTCTGCGCGCGGGTTGCCCAGCGGTCACCGCTTCCAGCGTTCGCGTTCGCTCGTCGGCGTCGATTCATCAGCCAACCACCGTCCACACGCCGAGTGCGAGCGTCTGCAGGATGACGACGAATTTGACCCCCGCGAGGAGGTCGGCGCTGCGGATGTAGCCGCTGATGAACCCCGAGAGCATCGCCTGAATGGTGACGCCGTGGAAGAACAGAAGCGAGAGCAGGTCCGGGTCGATGGCCCCGCCGAAGTCCGGGCCGCCAGTTGCCCCGCCGCCCGAACTGGACGCCTGCGTCGAGAGTCCGGCCATCACGTCGAGGAACTGCGTTTTGAGGATGGCCATGACCGCGAGAAGCGTGATGTAGGTCATGAGGATGATGGCGACCTGCATCCGGGTCCGCGAGATGCGCTCGCGCTCGATATCGTCTTGATTTTCGGAAGCCTGTGCCGCCGTCGTCAGTACCTCCGTAATCTGGCTGGACGCCTCCTGTGCCTTGGTGATGAGTTTGACTGTCCGGGCGAGACGCGGGATGTGATACTTGTTGTTGAACTCGACGAGCGCCTCCCTGAGGCTCATCCCGTAGTGAACCTTCGCGTACATGACTTCGAACTCGTCCGCGAGTTTGCCTGACGAGGTATCTGAGACGGTCTTGATGGATTCGAGGAGCGTCTGTCCGGTGTCGTTCGCGCTGGACAGCTTTCGGAGGTTGTCGGAGAGTTTTCCCGTAATCGCCGACCGAGAGTGAACGCTCCACTCGTGGAAGGCGGTTAGCGGGGCGGCTATCAGGTAGACCGGGACGTAAAACCAGATGAATGTCCCCCAGACCGGTTTCGCAATCATTCCGTCCCACGTCGTCGGAGCGGTCCCACCGACGACACCGATAGCGAGGAGCACTGCGGCCGCAGGCACCGTCAACGTGAGCGTGAACATCGGGTACCGTTTGAAGAACAGGTGCGGTTGGCGCAGGAGTACCTTCGTCTTGAACGTCCCTTCGCGGGATTTGATGCGCGAGAACAGGCTGAACTCGCCGACGTACGATTCGACGAGACCCATGTGGACGAGTCCTTCGCGCTGTTGGCCCTGCAGGCGGTCGCTTTCGTCTTCAGGGCTGAGGAAGCCGTCGCCCGTTTCGTCCTGTTTGACCGTCGAGACGAGGACGAGAAAGACAAATTCATCCACTGGTACGCGCACGGAGACCTTCGCCTACACGAGCTCCCACTGTGCCTGCTGGAGCATGACCATGGTGTCGAGCACCGTGAAATGAAGAAACGAGAACATCAACACAGTTATTTATA
>NZ_JBZRPK010000320.1:1550-3118 GCF_058382125.1 Haloferax sp. s1 | reverse complement strand
GTTCGAGAGTGTAATCGTGAACGTGGAGACGTTGTGGTCGCCGGCCATCCCTCGAACGTCGAGCGACGTGCCCTCGTTCGGCATCTGGAACTCGCCGACGAGACCCAGGGTTTCCAGTTCGACGCTGGCGGTCTTATTGGAATCGTAAACGGTCACATTCCCTTCCGTTCGTGACTCGAAGAACGACGCCCATCCCTTGTAGTGGTCGCTGTGGACTGCCACAATGACCGTCCCGTTGCTGACGGGATTATCGTAGCTGTCAGGGATAGTGGTGTAGCTTGCCGTCTCGTTCGGGTACACGCGACGAGCGCGCTCGGTCGCCGAGACGCTCGCCCGCACGCCACCCGACGCCGAGCCGTCGCCGCTGAGTCGGACGATAGGGAGCGTAAGTGTCGCCCCGCGGTAGTGGAACTCCGGCGGGGAAACCATCGTCGACCCGCCGTCCTGCGTTCGCCAGACGCCGCCGCCTTCGTAGGCGATTCGCGTGTCGCCGTCGCGGTACTCGACGCTCCCGAGTGATTCGTTGTAGAGTACTTCGTCGTCGCCGTCGTCGGTGTAGTTCTTGTGTGTGATGCGAATCCAGGCGGAATCGTCGTCGATGACGTAGCTTCCGCCGCCGGTCCCGCCGAGGTCGACGTACTGGGTGTCACCTTCCCCGAGCGCGGAGATGGCGACGCGGGAGTCAAAAAGCGTCATCGAGTGTTCGGCGCGCGTGAGTCGTGACTCCTGTTTCGTCTCTTCGAGGGCGACCCCGCCGAAGGCGACGACGGTTGTCGTCCCAACCACTGTGATAGCCAAGAGGAGAATCACCGCAATCGGCGACGTTTGTGCCGTCCGGTCGCGGACGACGCGATAGACTAACGGAACCCGAGGGCGACCGCTCATTACCATTCTCCACGATGTGTGGGGTCAAAACGTCGCGGGGTACGTGACAGTCAAGCAATCTGAATTGTTAGTTTGGAAATGTCAACTAAACGTGGCTGTCATATGCGCTATTGAAAATGAACGAAAGCGCCACGACGGCCGTGGTTCGAACGGGGAGTACACTGAATCCTCTTGCTGTGTATTGAGAGACGCCATGAAGGTCAACAGCCCTCGGAAAATCGTGTCGTCGTTGGTGGTCACTCTCGCGTTCCGCTACGGGCTGGCGTTTCTCTACACCAGAAACACCGCCACACAGGTTGTATCGCTTCCCGAGGATGGGGTCTGGGTGTTGCAGTATTTCGTCTCAAATGAGCCACTTCTCGCCGCCGTGCTGTTCGGCCTCGCTCTCGTTATCTCGCTGTTTTTTTACGTCGGCCCGCGGGAAAGGCCGACTCACCATCGGCGACTGAACGAATTCCCGGCTCGTTAGCCCGGACAGCCGTGAATCACACACCCGAACAGCAGATACAGCGGAACATACCCGAGAAGAAGTGTGCTGCCGAATGTGAGCAAACCGAAGGTTTGCGAAGGCCGTGAACGGGGTTCACGGGATTTGAACCCACTCGCAAATCAGAGATTTGCTCGCTGCTCAAATCCCGTCTCGAACAGGCACGATTTCACGCGACACCGGTTGGCCTCGCAGG
>NZ_JBZRPK010000320.1:0-1450 GCF_058382125.1 Haloferax sp. s1 | reverse complement strand
GAACCCGGGGCCTCTCCCATGCCAAGGGAGTGATCTACCCCTGATCTACGAGCCCGCACCCACTGATAGCCGCCACCCATTTAGAAGCCCTTCGATTCTCATGCGCCGCGAGTCGAAACGGTTTAACCCGGCGCGCGTGCAGATGTCGATGGGAATCTAGCACGGCCGCAAATCTGACGTGCCCGCGTTTGCGGGCTTGGGATTGCGGTAGTGCCCCAGTAGTCGTCAATGCGACTACGGGGTACTCGTTTCTGCGGTCAGTGCGGTTCCAACCCGCAACAATGGCACGAATGCACACCCGCCGCCGTGGCTCGTCCAGCTCGGACAAGCCGGTGGCAGACGAAGCACCGGAGTGGAGTGACGTCGACGCAGCAGACATCGAAGCGCGCGTCGTCGAACTTGCTGAACAGGGCAACGACCCCAGCCAGATTGGCCTTGCACTGCGCGACGAAGGCGTCAAGGGCGTTCCGATTCCGGACGTCAAACTCGCCACGGGCAAGAAGGTCACCACCATCCTCGAAGAGAACGACGCCGCGTCCGACCTCCCCGAGGACCTCCGTAACCTCATGGAGCGCGCCGTTCGCCTCCGCGAGCACATGGAAGAAAACCAGCAGGACAAGTCCAACCGTCGTGCGCTCCAGAACACGGAGTCGAAGATTCGCCGTCTTGTTTCCTACTACCAAGGGAACAAGCTCGACGAAGACTTCACGTACAGCTACGACGTCGCCGTCGAACTCCTCGAAAAGTAATTAGATGTCCGTGAGCCCCGCCGAACAGACACCCGCCGCCGACGCCGCCGCGACGCTCCGCGAGGCGACATTCGTTCGTCTCCGCGTGCACACCAGCGGTGCCGCTGTCGCCGCCGCAGGTGTCATCGGGCGGGCGCTCAGGACACTCGACGTCCCCTTCCGTATTCGGGCGACCGACGCTCCAGACACCGCCGCGAACGACGACGTCGCGGCTGTCGTGGGGTTGTCGGACGCCGATGCAGACCTCGAACTCGACCCGCGTGACGCCGGTTCCGTCGTCCGCGAACTCGGTGTCGACCCCGCCCCGGTGGTCACACTGGCCGGTCTCCACGCCGCCGGTGTCTCTCCGGAGGGCGAGACCGAACTCGTTGAGGCGGCGACCGACGCGGGCGTCGACTCCCGACCCGGTGTGGCCGTCCCGACGGGCGACCTCGCCGATGGGTTGGCGCACTCGACGCTCGTCCACACACCGTTTTCGGCCGACAGAGAACGCGCACAGGCGGCACTTGCCGAATTGGCGCTTCCGGCTGAGCTCGACGCTGATGCGCACCGGCGGGTTGCCTCCCTCGTCGCTATCGAGGCGACGACCGGCGAGGCAACCCCGCGGGCGGTAACGGCGGGGGTGCGGGGCCCTCCTCCCCGCCCTTTTACACATCTTACGCTGCCGGCGGCCCTACCCGCGCCGATGCCTGAGGGCGCGG
>NZ_JBZRPK010000321.1:0-3128 GCF_058382125.1 Haloferax sp. s1 | reverse complement strand
ACCTCACGGACCTCGAAGCCCGCGGGTGGCTGACCGCCGACGACCTCGAACCGGTCCCCGACTTCGATGACCACGCCGTCGAGTACGAACGCGTGGGCAACTACAAGCGCTCGCGCCTTCGGACGGCTTTCGACCGATTCGAGGAAGACGCCTCCGAGGACGACCGCGACGCATTCGAAGCCTTTCGCGAGCGGGAGGCGCACTGGCTCGAAGACTACGCGCTGTTTGCCTCCCTGAAAGACGAGTTCGAGGGCGCGTGGATAGACTGGCCGACGGAATTGAAGACGCGAGACCCCGATGCACTCGCTCGCGCCCGAGACGAGCACGAAGACGAGATTCGCTACCGTGAGTTCGTCCAGTTCTGCTTCGACGAACAGTGGCGCGACCTCGCGGCATACGCAGACGAGAAGAGCGTCACCCTCGTCGGCGACCTCCCGATATACGTCGCCCTCGACAGCGCCGACGTGTGGGCCGCCCCGGAAGCCTTCGACCTCACCGAGTCGCACGAACCGGCCGTCGTTGCGGGCGTCCCGCCGAACCCGAACGACTCCGGCCAGCGCTGGGGCAACCCGCTGTACGACTGGGACACACTTCAGGAGGACGACTACAGTTGGTGGCTTGACCGACTTCGTCGCCTGTTCGACCTCGTCGACGTGACCCGCATCGACCACTTCAAAGGCTTCGACGAGTACTGGGCCATCGACGCCTCGTCGGACAACCCCGAAGACGGCGAGTGGCGCGACGCGCCCGGCCACGACTTCTTCGAGACGGTCGAACGCGAACTGGGCGAACTCCCCTTCATCGTCGAAGACCTCGGCTTCCTCGACGCCTCGCTCGTCGACCTGCGCGACCGCTTTGCGTTCCCCGGTATGCGCGTCCCGCAGTACGCCGACTGGTGCCGCGAGGGTGATATGTACCAGCCGATGCACTACCTGGAGAACTCCGTCGCCTACACTTCGACACACGACACCGATACCTTCGTCGGCTACTACCAGTCGCTGGACGACCACACCCGCGACTGTCTCCACTACAACATCGGTGCCGACGGCTCCGAGATTCACTGGTCTATCATCGACGCCGTCTGGAACTCGGCGTCGGTGCTCGCGTTCACCACGGTGCAGGACCTCCTCGGACTCGACTCCCGCGCCCGGTTTAACACGCCCGGCACGCAGAACGGAAACTGGGAATGGCGCGTCACCCGTGAAGGCCTCGACGACGACGTTTCGGCCCGTCTCGCCGAGTTGACGGACCTCCACATCCGTAACTGAATCGAGATTCGTTTTTTTCTCCGCGCGTCTGTTGCTATTCGATTCGCACGTCTCGCCCACCGCATCGAAATCCGCCCGTCTCGCCCACCGCATCGAAATCCGCACGTCGTATCGGTCGCCACCGAAACCCGCACGTTGCACCTGCCATCATCGAAACCCGCAAATCCCTCGCGCCCAACGTCGAAGCGATGGAGACGGGTGTCATTGACCTCGCGACCCTCGACGGCGCGTTCGACCTCCAGTCGACCTTAGAGAGCGGTCAGACGTACCTCTGGGACCGCCCCGACGGAAAGATGTACGAACGTGACGCGGCCCACGGCGGGGACGCGTGGTACCAGACGATTGTGCCGCCCCTCGACGGCGTCTCGGACGAATCAGCGGTTGTCCGCGTCCGGCAGATGGACGGGACACTGGAATGGAAGTCGAACCTCGACGCCGTCCCGCTGCTGCGGCACCTCCTTCGTCTCGACGACGACCTCGACGCAATCGTCGACGCGATGCCGGACGAACCGCTGGTTCGCCGGGCCTACGACGCCTACCCCGGCATGCGTCTCGTCCGCGACCCGCCGTTCGGCTGTCTCATCTCGTTCATTTGCTCGGCGCAGATGCGCGTCTCGCGAATCTTCGGGATGCAGTCGCGTCTCCGCGAGACCTACGGCGAGGCCGTCGAGTTCGACGGTGAGACGTACTACGCCTACCCGACACCAGAACGTCTCGCCGAGACCACAGAGGCCGAACTGCGTGACCTCAGCCTCGGCTATCGCGCCCCCTACGTCCAGCGGACGGCCGAGATGGTTGCGACGGGCGAAGCGACGCCCTCGGAAGCACTCGGACGCGACTACGAGGACGCCCGCGACTACCTGACGAACTTCGTCGGCGTCGGTGACAAGGTAGCCGATTGCATACTCTTGTTCTCGCTCGACTATCTCGAAGCCGTCCCGCTCGACACGTGGATTCGCTCCGCAATCGAAGACCACTATCCGGACTGCGACCAGGGCAACTACACTGAGACCTCACGTGCCATTCGGGACCGACTCGGCGGCGAATACGCCGGGTACACACAGACCTACGTGTTCCATTATCTCCGGTCCGGCGGCGAATAGTACGTTCCGTTTGGCGGGGTAGGAGAGCCTGCAAAACCGGTGTGGTAAGAAGGTTGATACCCTTCGCGGTACAATTTCACACTGACCATGGACTGCAGAGTCGTCGTCGAGGCCGCGGTCCCGGTGTACGACGTGGAAACCGAAGACGAGGCGATTCGCATCGCCATCTCCAAAACGGGTGAGATGCTCAACCCCGACCTGAAATACGTCGAAATAAACATGGGTTCCCGCACTGCCCCGAGTGACGACTCGCTTCCTGTGTTTATCGTCGCGGACGAAGCCCTCGTCGCGCTCGAACTCGAAATGACTGTGTTCAACGTCGAACAGGAAGAACACGCATCTCGAATCGCTCGCAAGGAGATTGGGGAGCGTCTCGAAAACATTCCACTAAAGGTACTCTCTGTCGAGCGGCTCGACGACGAACCGAAAGAGACGGACGGCGACGGTACCGATGAAGACCTCATTCCCGATTTCGACGACCTGGTCGAAGACCGCTGAACGGTCACACGTTTTGTGGCGGCGTAACAGACTTCCCATCTAAACACTCGGGCTTGCTACTTCCCTAAACACTCGGACTGGCTAGCTTCTGAAACTCGCCCACCTGCATCTTCCGCAACCACACAGCCGTTGCCCGCGGGCGGCAGCGCGGCGAAGACGACGACGCCGCCGCTCTCTGCTTGTTCCTTCGTGGGGGGGAACGCGTTTCCTGCCCCGCATCAGTCGGCTTGTGCGGCGTCTGGTTCTGGCTCGGGTTTGC
>NZ_JBZRPK010000680.1:0-14965 GCF_058382125.1 Haloferax sp. s1 | reverse complement strand
TCTCGTCGACCGCAACCCGCTTCGGCTTCGCCTCAGGCGGGTTGTGACCGCTGTCAGCAAGCCGATGTACCCAGTGCCAAACAGCTTGGTGAGAGCGTTCAACGCCGAGATATCGAAGAATCTGTTTTGTTTCTCTGAGCGAACATCCGGTCGCGTGGAGCTGGACAGCGAACGCCCTGACGGGCGTCCCCAGAACGCTTTGCGTTCTGGTGGGCTGCACGAGAGCAAAGCTCTCGTGAACGTCCCCAGAAATCGGAGATTTCTGGTGTGCGAACGAGACGCTTCGCGTCTCGTCAACGTCGCTGTCCGCTCACGCTCCCAAGTTTCTTCTAAATCCGTCGCAAAGCACTCGCTGAGCAGGTCTGCGAGTGACATAGCCAATTCACTCAACGACCTGCTCGCTTCTCAAACTGGCTTAACTAGACAGTGCCGACTACAGATACTTGGCAACTTCTGTACCGATCTCAATATGCGGTCCACTAACCTTCTTCGGGAAGTACCCACGACTCGGTGAGGCGTCTGGATCGTACCCTGGGAAACCACCCAGGCGAACTGCCTGTTCACCAAGTAACCCAACATGGTCGTCGTACATCATAAAGGTGAATTCACGACCAGACAAGTCGTAATGACTCAAGAATACTGAGTCAACTGCAATACCAAGAATCGCGCCTATAAACCCACCAACGACGCCTCCAAGAGGATGTTTGGAAAATAGTACGCCGCCACTGCCTCCCACCAGTGTACCGATGAGAGGGAGAATTTGACCTGATCGCTCATTTAGAGTCTCTCCCGAACGGATTGAGATCCCAACTGCGAGGTGATCATCAAAAAGTGGTGCATCGCATGACCCTATTTTAGTAATTGCACCTTCGTAGTCCTCAACCCACGACCTATGGTCTTGGGTGACAAAGCCCGGACTCGTATCAAGCTCTTCAGATCCAACGGCATAATCGAGATTGTGGACCTGCCTCTCGACCTTATCGATCCGGTTGTAATATTTTGCTTTTTTATTTGTGTCTGGGTGTGGAACATTGGTGAGCTTCACATACGTGTATCGATCTGTCTCACGAACGACTTCACGTTTCATTCCTTTCTCATCCGGTTCTAACTCGTTGGAACTTTGAGCCGACACCATGCTGGTGAATCCACTAAGCCCCACTACACCTGCTCCTAGCGTCTTAATTGCGTTCCTTCTGCCAGTCTCTTTCTTGTTAGGCATACATCAATTTCAGATACACAGATAGTATATAAAGATTGTTAAATAAATATATTGATATTATTGTTTAATTTGACAGAGTATATTGTTCACATGAGTTGTGGTTATCTACAATATCGGTTAACAAAAATAAAGAATGGAATTAATATAATCATTGAAAGATACTATCTGATTAAGTCAGTCTGAAGAACTGTCGAGACGAACCTCATGACGCAGCACCCCGAAAGTCTGCGCGTTCCGTCTAGGGGTTGGCTGTCCCCTCTGTCGCACTTCTCACCCCGCTGTCGACGCCGATTCTGGCCATCATGATTGGCGCTGTGTCACTGACGCTTGCACCGGAGCGGTTTCGTCAAATCCGCGGGCGGACCCTGCTCACGATTCTCGTCGTGCTGACGGGGATGCCCCTGTTCGCGTTTGCTATCGCTCGGATGCTTGCTCTCTCCCCGGCGCTTACCGCGGGATTCGTCGTTCTCGGTGCGGTGACACCCGAACTCGTTACGCCGACGATGACCGAACTCAGCGGGGGTGATACCGCCCTCGCAACGGTCGTTCTCGTTCTGGTCGGCCTCGGAACGCTCGTCCTCGTCCCTGGAGTCGTGACCGTACTTCTGGGCGCGTCGGTCCCGGTCGACCCGGTGCTAATCGTCGAACAGTTGTTGCTCGCGGTGGTTATTCCGATGACTCTCGCGGTCGGGGCCCGGTACCGATGGCCTGCCCGTATTGGACAGTACGACGAGATTTATCCGTCCGTGTCGGGACTCATGGTGATTCTCATCATCGGCATCGTCGCCGCGGCCAACGCCTCGCTCGTTCGCGATGGCGGTGCGGTACTCCTCTTCGTCGCAGTCGGTGCAGTCGTTCTCAACAGCACTGGATACGCCGCAGGGTGGCTCATCAGCCGAAACTTCGCCCGGGGAGAGCGCATCGCGGCGACGCTTTCGATTGGGATGCGTGACTTCGCCGTCGCGGCCGCCCTACTCGTCGCCGCAGGCTTCCCGACGGCAACGACGCTCCCTGCGGTTGTCTTCGGAATCGTAGAGATGACGACGAGCGCGGGTCTCGCAAAGTGGTTCAGCCGGTCAGCGTGAGCGCGATTGCGGCTTCTCCGCTTCGACACTTCGCGGACACAACCCCTCGCCGAGTGATTTTTACTCCCTCACAATGACAACTATGCAACGTGTCTCTGCTGCACCCCGTGTCGGCTGCCCAGCATTTCGCGTACACCATCCACTACGCGCTCGTCCGGGCAAACTACAACCGACAACTTCTCGCCACAAAGAAGCACGTCGGGCGGGCGACCTTCAAAAGCTACGAACTGTACAATCGACACGGAAACGACGTATTGCTCGAAGCGCTCCTCATCGGACTTGACGAAGGCGATGTCGTCGTCGACGTGGGTGCCAATACGGGGACGTACACACTCGCTGCTGCGGCAACTGAGCCAACGGCCGAGGTGGTCGCCATCGAACCGAACGCCGATGTCGTCTCGCAGTTACGGGCGAACATCGAGGTCAACGATTTCGGCGACCGCGTCGACCTCCTCGATTGCGGACTCGGCGGGACCGACGGCACCCGCGAGTTCCATCTGTCGAGTTACGACGAACTCGGGTCGTTCTCGCCGGACCACGCGAGTGCGTGGGAAGCCCGGGTCGTCGACACGGAGACTGTCTCAGTACGGCGTCTCGACTCGCTGGTCGAAGACGGAACGGTGTCGCCACCGGACCACCTCAAAATCGATGTCGAAGGCTTCGGCCTGAACGTGCTTCGCGGGTCGAAGACCGTCCTCCGCGAACACCGCCCGACGGTGTACTTCGAACTACACGACGCCCGCGGAAGCCACGACGAGGCGGTGGCGAAGTCGCTGCTCCGCGACGTCGGATACAACCTCGTTCCGGTTCGTGAAGGGTGGGTGTGCGAACCGCCGTCGAAGACGGAGACGGTGCAGTCGGTGTGACGTGCTTCGTCGGCTTATCTACGATAGAACGCGTCTGCGCCGTGGTCGTCGCGCCACGCGAACGCGAAGAGCCGACGAGCGGGGACCCTGTCCAGTTTGCGTCCGTCTTCGGCAACGCCGGTTGCGCCGTCCCAGTCGGTTCCGTCGGCCCGGAACGTTCGGCTATCGCCGACCGAGTCGAACGTGAACCCGGGGTTCGAGAAAGCGTGGATTCCGGCGTCGGTGGCGAAGACGACTACCGAGCGGCGCTTCCCATCCGGAGACTCCTTCCGCATGTCGACCGTGACGACGCCACTGGCAGATTCCACCACCGGAAGCGGGACGCCGACTGCGACTCCCTCGTGTTCAAGCCCGAGAACGACCGTCTTGGGGTCGATGTCGTCGAGGTCGGCGTCCCAGTCGCGGCCGCCAGTTCCTCGGTGTGCCCCGAGACCGTAGCCGTCCATCTCGAAGTAGTGCTCGTAGGGTTCGAGGTCGTAGTCGATTGGTTCTGGGTCGTCGCCGTCGCCAGCGGCCTCGCTCTCGCCGCCGGGTGGAGTCATGACGCGGCCATCCGGGTTTGCGTCGGTGAAGGCGTCCCACGTGGTCACACCGGCGGGGAGGACCGTCAGCGACTCGCCGACGAGTTCGCCCGCAATGGCTTCGCCGAGTGACTGTTTCCACTCCGATTCGGTTTCGCGGTCGTACATCACGAGATCGTCGTCCGCGAGTTTTCCCGAGACGCCGAATTCGAGCGTTCGGTCGCCGACTCGGCGGTCGTACACTACGGCGCTCCCGCAGAGCGGACACCACGTCACAGCGACCGGAATGCCACCGACCGTATCGTTGACGATTTCGTGGTAATGCAGGTAGCGAATCGGATAGGCCCGAGTGTCGTCGCCGACGGTAAGCGAGATGACTTCGTCGTCTTCGGGCCCGCTGTACGTCTCGACGAACCGCGGGTCTTCGACGCTCGGAATCGCGTCTCGCGGGATGACCTGGCGGACGTTCATTTGAGAATGAATTCCACGCGCTCGTGTGAAGTCCCTTGTGTCGTGCGTCCCGTAAGCACGACCGTTCCGATTTCGCCCGTCGATTTCACGTGCGTTCCGGCACACGCAGTTCGGTCGAACGGGTCGTCCTCGTCGCCTATTTCGACGATTCTAACCTCCCGTATCGAGTCGGGAAGCAGGTGCAGTCGGGTCCGCTCTGGGTCCAGTGTCGCTTCCGCTTCGGCTCTGTCCAGCGTGTACCAGCGAACGGGGAGGTCGGCCGAAACGAGGTCGTTCAAGTGTGCCTCGATGGTCTGGAGGTCGTCACCGTCGAAGCGGTCGTAGGCGCAGTCGAGGTGCGCACGGTCGGTGTAGAGTTGGTTGCCGGTCGTCTCCGCGTCGAACTCGTCGAGGAGGGTCGCAGACAGGAGGTGTTGGGTCGTATGATATCTGGTGTGAGCGCGTCGGCGCTCCGGGTCGACGTGTCCCGTCACGGTCGTCCCCGGTTCGGGTGCATCGCCTGCGACGACGTGTTCGATTCGGTCGCGTTTCTGTACGTCTGTCACGTCCCACGTCACATCGTCGGTCGCGAGGGTTCCCGTGTCGTGCGGTTGTCCGCCGCCAGTCGGATAGAAGTACGTCCGGTCGAGCACGACGCGGTTGGTCCCGCGAACCTCTTCGACCGTCGCCTCGAACTCGTACTGCTCGGCGTCGTCGAGGTAGCGTGCTTCGGTCACGTGCCAACCGAGGAGCGCGAGTGATTTAGGTGTGTCACCCCTCCCCATCTTCGGTCACGAAACACGGTGATTTCGGCCGATAGCCCTGTTCTCGTGGCTCAGGGTGTCGTAACGCCTAAGAGTGGAACGACCCTCATTCTGTGTAATGAGAATACGTACTTGCCAACACCCACGGAGGTGGCACTGTGGGCGTTGAAATCAAAGAGTCGTCTGTCTCCGACGCCGAATTCGAGGATATGAAGCGTTTCGTCTCGGATTACCTCGCTGCGAGCGTCGAGAACGAAGACGACGGCGGCCGGATGCGCTGGTATCCGTGGCACTCCGCGGAGTACCGGTTTAACCACATCCTCAACGTCGTCGATATCGCGACGCGCATCGCCGAGAAAGAGGGTGCCGACGTGAACGTCGTCCGGGTCGCTGCGCTCTTCCACGACATCTCGAAACTCGAAGCCGAACAGGAGGTCCACGCCGAAGAGGGCGCTCGCGTCGCCCGCGAGTTCCTCGGCACGCACGGCGATTACCCCGAGTCGTTCATCGACCAGGTGTGTCAGGTCATCTCTGACCACTCCTATCAGGGTCCCCTCACCGACGTGTCGCTGGAGACGCGGTGTCTCATCGAGGCCGATATCCTCGACAAAATCGGTGCCAACGGCACCGCACTGATGCTCCTGCGGATGGGCTACGAGGCACGGACACACATGGACGCCGCGGAGATGGTCGAACGCGTCTTCGAACGCGGCCGCGATGCCTCGAAGCGACTCGTGACCGACACGGCACAGAGTCTCGCACACCAGCGACTCAAGCGCGTCAAATGGTTCCGCGAATGGCTCGAAGACGAGGTTCCGGAGATGAACCACGGCGGCAGCCTCAGTCGCTGACGGCAGTTACGCCACCTTTGCTCGATTTTATAGAAGCTCACCCGAGGAGCGTTGGCTCTGCAAAATAGCTACTTTAGAGCGTGTCGAGAATCGAGAGTACTCGCTCTTCTGCGTCTCGACCGGGGTCGTGTTCCGAGCCGTCACGGTCGCTGTCGCGGTGGTCCTCGACCGAGCGCCGCATAGCCTCGTCGACAGGCGTCGATTCCCACCCGAGGCGGGCGAGTTTGTTCGTCGAGAGGACGTGCGGGTACTCCCGGTAGAGGACGAAGTCCGTCAGTTCGAGGTTGGCGGCGGCGAGTTCGCGCTCGCCGGCGTGGACGACTTCGACGTCGGTTCCGGCAGCGTCGGCGATAACTTCGACCATCTCTTCGAGTGTCACGAGTCGGCGGTCGCCGACGTTGTACGCCTCTCCGGGTTCGCCTTCCTCGGCGATAACCCGCATCGCGCTGGCCACGTCCTCGACGTAGGCACGGTGCCAGATGTTCGTCCCGTCGCCGGGGACGACGATACGGTCGTAGTTCAGCACGCGGTCGATCCAGTAGTCGAGTCGCTCGGTGTAGTCGTGCGGGCCGTAGACGATACACGGCCGAATGGACATCGCGTTGATTCCCCGAGACGCCGCCTCGAAGACGACGCGGTCGCCTTCGGCTTTTCGAGGGCCGTAACTCTCGGGGGTGTCGCCGGTCGCTTGCTCGTCGGTACAGTCGCAGAGTTCGGTGACGCCCTCGCGCTTCGGAATCGCTTCTGTCTCGTAGGCCGCGCCGCTTGAGATGTAAACGTAGGCGTCCACGTCGGCGAAGATGTCGACCGCCGAAGCGACTTCTCCCGGTTTGTACGCCACGCAGTCGAAGACGGCGTCGGGGTCGACTGTCAACTTTGCAGTCCGCAGGGCTTCGTCGTCCGTTCGGTCGCCTTGGATGTGCTGGACGCGGGGGTCGTCCTCGAGGGGGTTGTCGTGGGTGCAGCGGTTGAAGAGCGTCACGGCGTGGCCGTTGTCGAGGAGGTCCGAGACGAGATGGCGGCCGATAAAGCGGGTGCCGCCGATGACGAGTGCGTTGTCCATGTTTCGGTCGAAGGCGTGCGCGGTGAAAAACGTGGGAGAACCGGCGGCTGGTTCCGGAGGCGTTCAGGTGTACGCTGCCGACTATTCGACCCGTTCGAGGACGATGCCCTCTTCGAACCCGCCGCGCTCAGCGGCTTTCTCGGCGGCCATCGCTTCGACCGTCTCCCAATCCTCGTCACGACGTTCGAGAATCGCGTCCACGACGGCGAACACGTCTCCGAGTTCGTCGACTGTGCCGTCTTCGGCGAACTCCTCGGCCTCTTCGACCAGTTTCTCGCGGAGTCTGCGGTCGAACTCGTCGTCGTCGGCCTCGTGGACGACCGGCGTCTCGCCGGAGTCGCGGATTACCTTGGGAATGTCGTCGCGGACCAGTTTGTCGTACTCGCGAGGCATCGGCTCTCGACTCGTAGTGGAGCAAGAAAAGACGGTCGGGTCGGGTTCGGTTGGACCGGTTCAGTCGTCGCTCGTCGTCGCCGCACCGATTCTGTCTGCTCCAGCGTCAACGATTGCGCCTGCCTTCGCGGGCAGTTCGGTGCGAACGTCTTCGCGGCCGTTGTCGGCGATGACTTCGGCGTAGGCGTCGGGCATCACCTTCACGAAGTCGCCGAGGACGGACTCCCAATCTTCGAGGAGTTCGGCGGCGCGGTCGGAGTCGGTGTACGCGAGGTGATTTTCGACCAACCGAGTGAGCATCGCCTCGTCGACGTCGGCGAGGCTGGATTCGAGGGTTACCATCTCGGTGTTCGCCTTCGCGGCGAGTTCGTCGTCGGGGTCGTAGACGTAGGCGACGCCGCCGGACATGCCCGCGGCGAAGTTCCGACCCGTCTCGCCGAGGACGGCGACGACGCCACCGGTCATGTACTCACAACCGTGGTCGCCGACGCCTTCGACGACGGCCTTCACGCCGGAGTTGCGGACGGCAAAGCGCTCGCCTGCGAGGCCGTTGACGTAGCACTCGCCCTGCGTTGCGCCGTAGAGCGCGACGTTGCCGATGAGGATGTTCTCGTCTGCTTCGTAGTTGGCCTCGGCGGGCGTGTCGACGATGACGCGGCCACCGGAGAGACCCTTGCCGACGTAGTCGTTCGCGGCACCCGTGAGGCGCATGGTGACGCCGCGAGCGAGGAAGCCGCCGAAGGTCTGGCCCGCGATACCGGTGAACTCACAGCGGATGGTGTCGTCCGGTAGCCCCTCACCGCCGTGGGCGTTGGAGATGCGGTTCGAGAGCATCGCGCCGACCGCGCGGTCGACGTTCGAGAGTTCGCGCTGGATGACGACCGGCTCGCGCTTTTCGATTGCGTCGCTTGCCTCCTCGATGAGTTTGTGGTCGATGTGGGTGTCCACGTCCGTGTGGGTCTGTTCTTCCGTCTTCCGGCGCGCTCCCGTGTCGGGTTCGGCGAGCACGGCCGAGAGGTCGAGATGCTTCGCCTTCTCGTGGTCCGTCTCGCGCTGCCGGAGGGCGGAGGGACGGCCAATCATCTCGTCGAGCGTGCGGAAGCCGAGTTCGGCCATGATTTCGCGGAGCTCCTGCGCGATGAACGTCATGTAGTTGATGACGTGGTCGGGTTCGCCGGGGAAGCGGCGGCGCAGGTTCTCGTCCTGCGTGGCGACGCCGACCGGGCAGGTGTTTTCGTGGCACTGGCGGGCCATGACACAGCCCGAAGTGACGAGCGAGGCCGTCCCGAAGATGTACTCCTCAGCGCCGAGGAGTGCGGCGATGGCCACGTCACGTCCGGTCTTCATGCCGCCGTCGACGGAGACGCGGATGCGGGAGCGCAGGCCGGTCGCACGGAGCATCTGATTCGCCTCGGCGAGACCGAGTTCCCACGGGAGGCCCGCGTTCTTGATGGACGTTTTCGGCGACGCGCCGGTCCCGCCGTCGTGGCCGGAGATGTGTACGACGTCGGCTTTCGCCTTCGAGACACCTGCGGCGATGGTGCCGATACCCGCCTCGGAAACGAGTTTCACGTTGATGTCGGCGTCGGGGTTGGCGGACTTCAGGTCGAAGATGAGCTGTTTCAGGTCCTCGATGGAGTAGATGTCGTGCAACGGCGGTGGCGAGATGAGACCGACGCCCGGCGTCGCATAGCGGACGTGGGCAATCATCTCGTTTACCTTCTTGCCGGGGAGGTGGCCGCCCTCGCCGGGCTTCGAACCCTGCGCCATCTTGATTTGAATCTCGTCGGCCGACGAGAGGTACTGGGAGGTGACGCCGAAGCGGCCCGAGGCGACCTGCTTGACGTTACACTCTTTTTCGGTGCCGAAGCGTTCCGGCGGCTCGCCACCTTCGCCCGAGTTGGACTTCCCGCCGATGCGGTTCATGGCGATGGAGTTGTTCTCGTGGGCCTCCGGCGAGAGACTACCGAGGGACATCGCGGCCGTCGAGAAGCGCGTGACGATGGACTCGACAGATTCGACCTCGTCGATATCCACGGATTCGCGGTTGGGGTCGAATTCGAGCAGGCCGCGGAGCGCCTGGAGTTGCTCGGACTGGTCGTTGACGAGTTCGGCGAACTCCTTGTACTTCTCGTAGTCGCCAGCGCGGACGGACTGCTGGAGCGTGCCGACCGTCTGGGGGTTCCAACCGTGATGGAGTCCATCGGAGCGGTTTTCGTACTCACCGTGGCGGTCGAGTTTCGGGTCCGTGCCGAACGCGGCGGCGTGGCGAGTGAGCAGGTCGGATTCGATAACGTCGAGGCCGATACCTTCGGTCCGAATCTCCGTTCCCTCGAAGTATTCGGCGACGAAGTCCGAGTCGAGACCGACCGCCTCGAAGATTTGGGCACCGCGGTAACTTTCGACCGTGGAGATGCCCATCTTGGCCATCGTCTTAAGGAGACCATCTTCGAGTGCGTGAACGTACGCCTCGATTGCGGCCGCCTCGTCGGCTCCGTCGGGACCGGCGACGACGTCTTCGATGGTCTGGTAGGCGAGGTACGGGTTCACCGCACCCGCGCCGTAGCCGACGAGCGTTGCGAGGTGGTGGACCTCGCGGGGGTCGCCGGATTCGACGACGAGTCCGGCGTGGTTCCGAAGCCCGTTACGGACGAGGCTGTGGTGCACTGCACCGGTTGCGAGAAGGCTCGGAATCGCCACGCGGTCCGGGCCGACGTTGCGGTCGGAGAGGACGACGATATCCGCGCCGTCTTCGATGACTGCTTTCGCTTCGTCGCGGACGGCTTCGATGGCGTCGCGGAGGTCCTCGCCCGTCTCGTAGGTGGTGTCTACGACGGCGCTTTTCATGTCGCCGTCGAGGTCCTTGATGGCGGCCGTCTCGGCGTCCGTGAGGACGGGCGAGTCGAGGACGAGTTGCCGCGCGTGGTCGGGCGACTCATCGAGCAGGTTGCGCTGGTAGCCGAGGCGCGCTTCGAGGCTCGTCACCAACTTTTCGCGGATGTAGTCGATAGGCGGATTCGACACCTGCGCGAACAGCTGTTTGAAGTAGGTGAAAAGCGGCCGGTTGAGGTCCGAAAGCACCGACAGCGGCGTGTCGTCGCCCATCGAGCCGACGGGGTCTTTTCCGTCTCTGGCCATCGGCTCTATCATGTGGTTGAGCTGGTCGTGGGTGTAGCCGAAGGCGGCCTGCGTCGCGCGGAGTGAGTCGACCTCGCCACGGGACGTGGGGTCTTCGTCACCGGCGATGTCGTCGAGGTGACGCTGTTGGTCGCGGACCCACTCGCCGTACTTGTCGTCGGTGAGCGAGTCGAACACTTCGGCGTCGGGGATGACGCGACCCTCTTCGGGGTCGGCCATGAAGATTTCACCCGGGCGGAGGCGACCGCGCGACTCGATTTCGGCAGGGTCGTTGTCGAGCGCGCCGACTTCGCTGGCCACGACGAGGCGACCGTCGGTCGTCACTTCGTAGCGACACGGGCGAAGCCCGTTGCGGTCGAGGACGGCGGCGATGCGGTCGCCGTCGGTTGCTGCGACGAGCGCGGGACCGTCCCACGGTTCGACGAGCGAGGCGTGGAAGTCGTACCAGTTACGGCGCGACTGGTCCATGGCGTCGTCGTTGCGGTACGCCTCGGGGATGAGCATCCGGAGAATGTGCGGGAGTTCGCGGTCAGTCTTCAGGAGCAGTTCGACGACGTTGTCGACGCTCGCGGTGTCGGACTGGTCGGCTTTCGTGATTGGCTTGAGCGTCTCGATGTCGTCGCCGAACGCTTCGTGCTGAAGGTCCGTCTCGCGGGCGCGCATCCAGTTCACGTTGCCGCGAATGGTGTTTATCTCGCCGTTGTGGATGACCTGTCGGTACGGGTGGGCGAGGTGCCACGCGCCCAGCGTGTTGGTGGAAAAGCGGGCGTGAACGAGCGCCAGTTCGGTCTCCATTCGCTCGTCGCCGAGGTCGGAGTAGTAGTTCGGGAGTTGTTCGGCCGTGAGAAGTCCCTTGTAGACGACGGTCTTGCGGTCGAGCGAGCAGACGTAGAACCGACCTGCGCCCGGAACCGCGAGTGATTCGACTGCTTTCTCCGCAGCGCGGCGCGCGACGTAGAGCGCGCGGTCGAACGCGTCGGCATCCAACTGGGCGTTGGCCGCCGGTTCGACGAACAGTTGCCAAACGTCGGGTTCGGACTCGAGCGCGGTCGCACCGAGTTCCGAGTTATCCGTCGGGACGTCGCGCCAGTGGAAGACCGAAAGGTCGTGGTCTTCAAGCGAGTCTTCGACAACCGCCGATACGCGCTCGCGGACCTCGTCATCGGTTGGCATGAAGACCGACCCGACCGCGTACAGGTCGGGGAGGTCGCCTTCGACGATTCCTTCGAAGAAGGCGTCTGGGCGCTGTAAGAGGATGCCTGCGCCGTCGCCAGTGTTCTCCTCGGCCCCGGTGGTGCCGCGGTGTTCGAGGTTTTCGAGGAGTTCGAGGCTGTCAGCGACGACTTGGTGCGAAGCGCCGTTTTCGAGGTCAACGACGGCCCCAACGCCGCAGTTCGACCGCTCGTCGGTCGGGTCGGCCAACCCGCCCTGAGCGGAGGGTGCGTCTATGTGTGGCTTGGTCATACACCCGTAGATTCACTACCACCATAAGCAACTTTTCCTGAAACCATAAGGGTGTTACAATATCATATAAGGGAATATCCAGTGTTGGTATAGACCCTAGAGATGCTTCGACGGACGACGAACGAGACGAACAACCGTGTGAAAAAACTGCTCCGGGCGGTTTAGTAGGACTTCGCGAAGTACGCGGTCTCTGTCGCGTCCTCGCTACAGACGGCGCACGCTTCGCCGTCGTGGATTTCGGCGTCCTCGTCGTTCAGGGGAACCATCACGATTTCGGCGGCAATCTGGTCTTTGATTTCCTCTTCACAGGACTCGTCGCCGCACCACGGGGCCTTCACGTAGCCGCCGTGCTGGCCGATAGTCCCGAGAATCTCGTTGCGGTCGGACGCCTCGCGGACGTTTGCTTCGAGGTTCTCTTCGGCAGCGGCGTAGAGTTTCGCGTACACTTCGTCGAACTGTTCTTGAACCGACTCAGCGATGTTCTCGCGGTCGAGTTCGACCGACTCGCCGTCGGGACGGTGGACGACGGTGACGACCTCGTCGTCGACCTCGTTCGGGCCGATTTCGAAGCGGACCGGGACGCCCTTGAGTTCCCACTCGTTGAACTTGAAACCGGGATTGCGCTCGTCGCGGTCGTCGAGTTCGACACGGACGCCCGCTGCTTCGAGTTCGTCCGCAATTTCCTCGGCGTAGTCGAGGACCTTCTCCTGCGTGTCGGCCTGCCAGATGGGGACGATAACGACCTGTTCGGGGGCGACCGTCGGGGGCAGGACGAGACCCTGGTCGTCCGAGTGCGTCATGATGAGCGCACCGAGCGAGCGCCACGAAAGCCCCCACGAGGTCGTGTGTGCGGGTTCTTCTTCTTCGTCCTCGGTGGTGTAGGTGAGGTCGAACGCCTCGGCGAAGGACGTGCCGAGATAGTGGGAGGTCCCGGCCTGCACGGACTTCCCGTCGGGCATGAGGGCCTCGACTGTCGTGGTGGTGTCCGCGCCGGGGAACTTATCGTGTTCCGGCTTTGCGCCGCGGAGCACGGGGATGGCGAGCACGTCCTCGTAGAGCGACTGGTACTGCGAGAGACGGGTCATCGTCTCGTCCCATGCACTGTCGCGCGTCGCGTGGGCTGTGTGGCCTTCCTGCCAGAGGAATTCCTTCGTGCGGAAGAACGGCTTCGTCTCCGTGGCTTCCCATCGGACGACGGAGGCCCACTGGTTCACGCGCAGCGGGAGGTCACGATGACTCCGAACCCACTGTGCCATGTAGGGAGCGATGATGGACTCAGAGGTCGGACGGACGGCGAGGCGCTCTTCGAGTTCCTCGTGGCCGCCGTGGGTAACCCACGCGACTTCGGGGTCGAAGCCTTCGACGATGTCCTTCTCGCGTTCGAGGTAGTTCTCGGGGATGAAAAGCGGGAAGTACGCGTTCTGGACGCCCGTCTTCTTGAACTCGCCGTCGAGGTAGTTCTGGACGGCCTCCCAGAGCGCGTACCCGCGCGGGCGCGTCACGATGAAGCCGCTCATCCCCTCCGGGCCGTAGTTCGCGAGGCCCGCCTTTTGGACGACCTCGGCGTACCACTCGCCGGTGTTGTACTGTTTCGACTCGGTGATACCGAGTTCCTGCTCGTCGCTCATTGCCCATCGATAGCCGTAGCGAACCCTTAAACGCCCCGAAGGGGGCGGGCGCACTGACTTGCCGCCCCCTCACACCAGCGTTCCCAACGCTCGGAGGTTCGGGCGGACACATAGTTACATATTGTCGGCTATCGTATCCCTGAAGTGGTGGTTGGTGTGCTAGCAATGGACACAACAGTGAGCGGTGAGCGAACGACTCCGCGGGAGGATTCGGTCCGGGTCGAACTCTGGATTCCGTGTGGGAAACGCGAGGAGTTCGAAGCGGTTATCGAACGACTGGACGACGCCGTCGAACACGGCGCTGTCGAGGAGTACACCATCGAGACGTGGGACCGATATATCGACATCTCCGGTGGTCTCACTCCGAGAGAGCGTCATATTCGTGACCGACTGTCATCGTATGCGCGGTGGGCGGCGAATCGCGGTGAACGCCTCCCGGGGTTGGGCGACCCCGTGGTCAGAGGCGTCGGTCGGATGGGGCCGGAGCGCGTGACAAGACGCACCCCGCGAGCAGTCATGGCGGAGTACGAAGACGGCGTTCTCACGTACGTCACCGCGTGCGAGGAGTGCGTTGGTGCGCTCCGGTCTCGACTGCACGAACTCGACTCGGCGTTCGAATCGGAGTATTCGACCGACCCGCTTCGAATCAAGTGGTAAGCGCCCGCCGTCCCCGCCGGTTCTCTGCACACAAACCTCCTGTTACTGCCAAGTCTGAGTGCTCAGTGTGAATTATCGAAGAACACTCGGCACGGACTGTCGAAAAGTGCTCAGTATGAATTGTCGAAAAGTGCTCAGTATGAATTGTCGAAAAGTGCTCAGTACGGACTGTCGAACGGTGAGTCACGCTCGCGCCACGACCATCCCGGAAGCCGTGTCTGGAATCCCGCCGCGAGCGCGGCGTCGAGGTCGTCGAGACCGGCGGGGCCGTCGGTGTGAACCGCGACATCTGCGAAGTGGAACGTCGCCTGTGCGAGCATTCGAAGCGGTTCGCCGCCAGCGATTGTCGACGCGAGTTCACGGCCGAGGACCTCGTCGACGATGAATCCGGGATAGTCGTTTTCGACGTCTAAGTGGCGGAGAATTCGGGTGTAGGCCGCGACGTTGACGCCGACTTCGCCGCGAGCGAACACGTCGTCTACAGCGTCGAGGTACGTCTCTTCGTCTACTTCGTCAACGTGTGTCTCGAATAGCTCACCGAGTCGCGCGCGGGTTTCGTTGATGAGCGGAACGACCACGTCGGCCCGGTCGCGGACCCACTGTTGTTCCTCGGAAACGGCGGTCGGCGTGAGTTCCATGTCCGCTGATTGACGGCGAGACGCTTCGGCTTTGCGAAGGGTTTTATACTGACGACATGGTACAGTCGGGTAAGCGGGTTTTCCCTGCCTCTTCCCGCAGTCGAGATACCACCGTATTCAGTTCACTATGCTCTCTCCGCAGTTGGCCGAGACCGGCACTCCAACATGTGAACCGTCTCGTGTTAACACTCCTGAGGTAGGGGTTCCCGAGACCTGCCGGCTCAGGAC
>NZ_JBZRPK010000322.1:0-3137 GCF_058382125.1 Haloferax sp. s1 | reverse complement strand
CACCGCCCCGCGCGCCCCCAGGACCCCGCGGGCCCCCCCGCGGGCACGCAGCCCTGTCCGCCCCGCCGCTACCGGCGGAACCCGCACCCGGAAAAGTCGCCTATGCACTGTCGAAATACGGGATGACGTTCATCGCGCAGTCGCTCGCACAGGAACTCGCCGCCGACGACATCGGCGTGAACGCCCTTTGGCCCGTGGCGGCCATCGAATCCGAGGCGACTCGCCACTTCGGCATGGGAACGCCCGAAGACTGGCGGACGCCGCAGATTATGTGCGACGCGCTCGTCGAACTGTTCTCGCGCGACCCGACCTCGTGTACGGGGAACAGCTACTACGACGAGGAAATCCTGTCCGAGGCGGGCATCGACGACCTCTCGTCGTACGCGGTCGTCGAAGGGAGCGAACCGGGTCCGACGTCGGCCCAACTGTTCGACACCGGCTACGAACACTAACCTAATTATCGGGGCTGAGACTCAGTCCCGGAGATTTATGCTGTATGAACGCCAATTAACTGGCAATGTGTTTCCGCGTCATCACCGCTGTGGATACATTCTTGATGGCGCGATATATTTTCGAATCGGCAATTAGACTTAACTACCAATGGGGGTTCGCCTAATCCATGGAGTTCCCTCGCCTCCCGTCTCGAGATACGAGTGGTCAGAAGGTCGTCCTTCCCGACGACCTCGAAGGGGACCAGACGCTCGTACTCATCAGTTTCGACCGTCGTCAGCAGTCGCTGGTCGGGTCGTGGCGAGGGTTCGCAAAGGAGCTGTGTGAGACCTACGGTCATTTCGAGTACTACGAACTGCTGGTCCTCGGCAGTCGAAGCGGCATGATGCCCTCGCTTCCCGGTGGAGGCGGTATGTCGCCGGGTGCTGCCCGGAGTCGTCCGCACGACAACGCGCTGGTCACCCGCGTCAACAAGACCGCTCTCCAGCGTCGACTCGGTCTCCTCGGTGAAGGTAACATCTATGCACTCTTCATCGAGGATGGCACAGTTGTCCGGCAGGCTGCCGGCGTCCTCACCCCCGAGACCGCCGACGCATTGGAGGACTTGTTGCAACAGTGGCGCGAAGCCAATTCCGGTTGGACTGACGCACCGGGAACGAGTGGTGCCACCGGCGACAACGCGCTCGACAGCTAATTCTGTGCTCGAAACCCGTCCAATTGTCTACCGGCAAAAACTGGACTCGGTAGGTACTGTCGGTGCCTATTCGACGACGAGTTCGACCGGGTAGTCGGTCAGGTTCTCGTAGCCGTCTTCCGTGACGACCACGAGGTCTTCGATTCTGACGCCGCCAATATCCGGGTCGTACAGGCCCGGTTCGATGGTGATGACGTGGCCGGGTTTCAGTTCCTCACCGGCTTGGCTCAGAGACGGGAGTTCGTGCACGTCGAGGCCGACGCCGTGGCCCGTACTGTGAATGAAGCCGGTTTCGGCGGAGGGGTCGGCGCGAAGCGTGTTTTCGCCAGCGTTCTCGTACACGTCGCAGACGGCGTCGTGAACGTCTTTTCCGGTTGCTCCCGCTTCGATAGCGTCAAGAGCGGCGTGGAACGCCGCTTCGGTGAGGTCGAACCACTCGCGAATCTCCGGCGTCGGTTCTCCCTTGACGAAGGTTCGGGTCATGTCGCCGTTGTACTTCGTCTCCTTGTCGCGCGGGAAGATGTCGATAATGATGGCCTCGTCGGCGTGGAGCGGGCCGCTGCCGCGGTCGTGCGGGTCGGCTGCGTCGGCACCGCAGGCAACGATTGTCTCGTCCAGTGCACAGCCGTGGCGGAGGAGCGTAATCTCGATTTCCTCTTTGACGCGCTCGCTCGTCAGCGGTTCGCCCTCGTAGTGGAGGACTCCGTTGTCGGCCCCGTCGGCGGCGCGGATGAGGTCTTCTGCGGCCCGCATCGCGGCCTCGTTTGCTTCCTGCGCGGCGCGGATGTGGTCGACTTCCTCGCTGGTCTTCACCGCGCGGATGTTGGACAGCACGTTCTCGGTTTCCGCTTCGACCGAGAGGCCCTCCTCGCGGAGCGCGTCGCCGGTTGCGAGCGGGAAGTCCGCGGGGGTAGCGACCGCCTCGATATCGTGGTCCGCCAAGAATCCGGCAATGGCTTTCGCCTTTCCGACGACAGGGCCGTGCTCGGTGTACTTCTCTCGGTAGTTGTAGTCTGAGAGTCGGGAGACGGTGTCGGCGCGACTTTCCTTCTTCGCGCGGCCGTACTCCAGTCCCGAGACGAGAAGGTGAATTCCATCGGGCGTGTAGAGCGTCGTGTACGGGTCGGGGGCATCGAACCCAGAGAGGTACAACTGGTTGGAGTCAGTTCCGTCGGCAGAAATGAGGTAGCCGTCGAAGTCGTCGCCGAGGAACTCGTCCAGTGGTGAGAAATCGGGTTCCATAATCCGGGCTTCGCCCGGTTGGTAGTAAAGCCCTTGCGTCGCGGGCGGCGGTTTCCGGTATCGGCTCCACAGAGCGACACCTCGGGCGGGGTGACACTCCGTGGATTTGCCGCCGGGGCACGCCACGAGATGGGTGTGACGGGCGCGTATCGCCCCCCGGAATCACTCTGGGAACTCACCGCGAACCACGTCCGCAAGCGATTCGATTTGCGCCGACAGGTGACACAGCAGGTCGTCGAGTGTGACGATTCCGACGAGAGAACCATCGGAGACGACGGGGACGCGGCGAACTCCTTCGTCGTGCATCCGGTCGACGACATCGGCAACCTCGTCTTCGGGGTCGACACAGAATACGTTCGTCGAGAAGATATCGTTGGCGACGAGGTCGGACACGGCACGGTCGCCAGCGATACCGTAGACGACGAGGTCGCGGTCGGTCAACAGGCCGGAGACGACGCCCTTCCCATCGACCACGACGACGCTGCCGACACGTTCGTCACGCATCGTTCGAGCAACGTCTTCGAGTGTGGCTTCGATACCGACTGTCACCACGTCGGACTGGGCGATGCCTTTGACGAGCATACCATAGTATCGTCGTCTACAGGGAAAGGCAGGGTTGTAATTCTAACACGTCGGGAATGGGATTCGACTACTACTTCGAGAACGGGTTGCTGCGGGGCCGCTGCTAACCCATGCGGCGAGCGGAAACTGACGCTCCGAGTGGCGAGCGGAAACTGACGCTCCGAGTGGC
>NZ_JBZRPK010000323.1:0-3140 GCF_058382125.1 Haloferax sp. s1 | reverse complement strand
GGCCTCGAATCGGTCGAACCGGCTCCAGTAGCCCTCGCTGTGACCGGCGTCGTCCTCGCCGACGAGGAAGGCCATCGACATGAGTTTCATCCCGTATCGTTCCGGCGGGACGATGGTCTGGTCCTGCGTCGCCTGCGGCGCTTCCTCGGCGGAGACCATCCGCGGGACGTTCGGCCCGTAGATGTCGGCGTCGAACAGGCCGACGCGCGCACCGAGTTTCGAGAGACCGGCCGCAAGGTTCACCGCGACAGTCGACTTTCCGACGCCACCTTTGCCGGAGGAGACGGCAATAATATTCTTGACGCCCGGCAGAACCTCCTCGTCGGGGTCGCGGTTGGTCGGTATCTTGGCGGTGAGGTCGGCTTCGAGTCCATCTTCTGCGAGCACTTCGCGGATTCGACGGCCGATGGCCGTCTCCGACGGGGAGTATGGTGCCCCGAGCGCGAGTGAAATACGGGCGGTGTCGCCGTCGACTTCGACGGCGTTCACCAGTCCGAGCGAGACAATATCGTCTCCGAGGTCGGGGTCCTCGACCGCTCGTAAGCGGTCGCGTACGTCGGCTTCGTCCATGTCCGTTCATCCGGTGGTGTGTCCGATAAGGGTTTTGTAAGGTCTCGTCTGCTGGTGATGACCCACTGTGACGTCTGCCAACTCAGGCGGCTGACTCGTTGCAACTCGTGTGACTGGCTCGTGTAACCCATACAACCGACTCGTTGCAATCCATGCTATCGGCCTGTACGGACCTGACTTTGACGGCGGCGCATTCGTAACGAAAACCCGGTACCAGTATCCTGCAATCGGCAGCGAATTTATCAACGTACATCCCGACTGTTCGGCACATGGTGCTGGTGGACGACTTCGGGAGAGAGGTAACCGGCGTTCGCATCTCCTTGACCGACCGGTGTAACTTCGACTGCGTCTACTGCCACAACGAGGGGTTGGGAGATACGCGCGGACCGATGGACGCCTCGGACGACGAGATGAGCGCGGACGACGTGGTCCGATTCCTCGATGTCGTCGAGGAATACGGCGTCAAGAAAGTGAAATTCACGGGCGGCGAGCCGATGCTCCGTGCCGACCTCGAAGAGATAATCCAGCGAACGCCCGAGTCCATGGAGACTTCGCTTACGACTAATGGGACATTTCTCCCGGACCGTGCCGACGACCTCGTCGAGGTCGGTCTCGACCGCGTAAACGTTTCGCAGGACGCCCTCGACCCGGAGGCGTTCGCCGAGATTACGAAGTCCGGTGCGTACGACAAGGTGATGGAAGGCGTCAAAGCGGCCGTCGACGCCGGTCTAACGCCCGTCAAGCTCAATATGGTTGTATTCACCAAAACCGCGGGCTACGTCGAAGATATGGTCGAGTACGTCGCAGAGAACGAAGGCCTCCAACTCCAACTCATCCAGTACATGCCGGAACTCACGGGTCGCCCTGAGTGGAACATCGATATCGAGCGCGTCCACAAGTGGTTAACAGACCTCGCGGACGAGGTCGAAGTCCGGGACATGCACAACCGCCGTCGCTACTACGTCGGAAACGGTTCCGCGAGCGACGCGAGTGGTGCCCCGTCGGACGCGTCCGGCGGTGGCATGGTCGAAATCGTCGACCCCGTCGAGAACGCCGAATTCTGTGCGAACTGTCATCGCGTGCGTGTGACACACCAAGGATACCTCAAGGGCTGTCTCAACCGGAACGACGACCTGCGACCGATGGGCGAGATGACTCGCACGGATATTCAGCACGCGTTCGAAGAAGTCGTCGCCAACCGTGTCCCCTACTACGGCGAGTACCTCGTCCGCGACGGCGACGGCGGATGGACGCTCAACGAAGAGTACATCGGCGTGTGAACGGTCCACTGACGTTCACTGCTGGTATTCCCCAACAGCACTGAGTAAACTTGTAGGATATTTTTCGAAGTTTCGTTCAATTTATATGTGCTCTCTCCTGACCGTAGGATGTTGATTGTACGTTCAGTCAATTGGGTTTCGACGTGGACAACAGACCGACCTCACGTCTCTACACCCAACCTGGACACAGTAATCACCCACTCCCCACCACTGCTTCACACTCCATGAAATCCTCACGTGCACTTGCGGTCTTACTGGTCGTCTTGGTTGCAGTACCAAGCCCAGCGATGGCCGGAATCGTCGGTGAACCGAACCTTCAGGCGTACGCGCCGAGCAACAAACTCGTCCCCGGACAAGAGACAGCACTGAACGTTGTTGTCACGAACTACGGCGGCGACACCGAATATCGGCGGTTCTCCTCGACTGAGAGTGCCGCAACGCTGAGTAACCAACGGCGCTCGCAACTCGAAACGCAGGTTCGGTCCGCCCGTAACGTCCGTCTCACACTCAAATCCAAGGGTGCGCCCGTCGACGTGAACACGGCGACGCTCCCGATTGGTGACCTCCCGCACGCGACTCAGCGGGATGCGAAGTTCTCTGTTTCCGTCCACGAAAACGCGACTCCGGGAACCTACGAAATGAAACTCGTCGCTCGATACGAACACGACGAGTCCGTCCGCGACAACGGTGACGTCAAAAACGAGGAAGATAAGAAAGTCAAGATTCCCGTGACCGTCGTCATCGAGCAGGCTCCGCGGTTTGAAGTCGTCTCTGTCGAGACCAACGCACAGGTCGGCGGAACCGGAACGACGACCGTCACGATGCGCAACGTCGGCACCCAGACGGCCTTCGACTCCTCGGTTGCGCTGAGTTCCGAGAACACCGATGTTACGTTCGGGAAGGCAGCCTCTGCGAGCCGGTACGCCGGTCAGTGGAGCGTCAACGAGACGCGCCGTCTCGAATACGAGACCACTGTTGCGCCGTCAGCGGCGGCCCAGTCGTACTCGCTTTCTGCCCTCGTCAACTACGAGGACGAAGACGGTGTGCCCACGAAGTCGAAAAAGCTCACCACCGGCGTAAGGCCGTTGGCAGAACAGTCGTTCGTGCTTGATGCGGAAGACAGCACACTCCGCGTCGGTCGAGAGTCGACCATCCAAGGCACCATCACTAACGACGGGCCACAGACCGCCCATGATGCCGTACTCGTCGTCTCCTCGAAGTCCCCTAACACGAACATCAAGGAGACGGAGTATGCACCCGGAACGCTCGAAGGCTGCGACACGTCTGACT
>NZ_JBZRPK010000324.1:0-3144 GCF_058382125.1 Haloferax sp. s1 | reverse complement strand
CCCGAACGTCCTCCGTGCCATCGTCGGCGACGGCGGCTCTCGACTCGTCCGCGACGAAATTTCCGTCCTCGAGACGAACCTCGACGACGCCACCCCCGAAATCCTCGGGAGCCTCCAACAGACGCTGAAAGACGCTGGCGCGCGCGACGTGACCATCCTTCCGGCGACGATGAAGAAGTCCCGACCCGGACACCTCGTGAAGGCCATCGTCAGACCCGAGGACGTAGAGCGGGTCGCCTACCGTCTCGCCGTCGAAACCGGCACGCTCGGAATCCGGGAACACGGCGCGGGCCACCGCTGGACCGCCCGCCGAGAGTTCGAGACGGCGACTCTCGACATCGATGGCGAGGAGTACGACGTAACGGTCAAAGTTGCGAGCGACGCCGACGGCGTCGTCTACGACCGGAGCACCGAGTACGACGACGCGCTCGAAGTCGCCACGGAGACGGGACTCGCCGTCCGGGAGGTCATGCGCCGGGCGGTGGATGTCGTAGCAAAATCCGAACCAAACAACTCCGAAGAAACGGCCTCGTAGTTACACCTCTTCGAGGAACTCTCGAACCAACGGCACGAGGTCGGACCCGAATTCTTCTGGGACGTAGTGGCCGACGCCGTAGAGTCGAACTGTCGAGGAATCCTCGAAGAGTGCCTCGAACGTTCGCAACTCGGCCGGTTGGAACGCCGAATCTTCCATCCCCCAGATGATTCGCGCGGGGATATCGGCGATGTTGTCGCGTTGCTCCCACAGCGACGAGAGCCACGCTCTCGACCCGAGAATCGCCTGCGGGAAGATGCCCGTTCCGGTTCTGTCGCCGCGGTTGGCCGCGCGGTACTGCTCTCGGGCCGACTCCGTGAACCGCGAGCGGTCGGCAAAGCCCATCGGCATTATCACGCGCGTAAACAGGTCGTAGCGCTCGCAGAGTTCGCGGCCGATGCGTCCGCCGAGGAGTTTCGAGAATCGACTGAAGTGCTTGTCGTCGCTCACCGGCCACATCCACGTGTTCATCACGACGAGCCCGCCGACGTTCTCAGGGTGGTCGATGGCGTACGAAAACCCGATTGGGCCGCCCCAGTCGTGTCCGACGAGCACTACGTCTTCGAGGCCGAGTTCGTCGATGAATTCTTCGACGACATCGGCGTGGTCCTCGGGGCGGTACGAGAAGTCCGTTGGGCGCTCCGAGAGACCGAATCCGAGGTAGTCGAGTGCGACACATCGATACTCGTCGCGCAGGTCCCGAACCAGGTGTCGGTAGAGGAACGACCACGTCGGATTTCCGTGGAGCATCAGGAGCGTCTCCCGCCCGCCGTCGTCCGGTCCCTCGTCGATATAGTGGACAGCTCCCGACGAAAGCCCGATACACCGCGATTCGAACGGGTACACGGTACGGTCGACCCAGTCTGCTTCCTCGTGAATTGCCGCGATGACCTCGTCTCTCGCGTTCGAACTGGCGGATGACATAGTTGCACAATACGCACGCCATTGGGATAAGTCGGGAGCACCGATACGCTGAGTTACGGCGGCTAACGGGGGTTAAGCAGTCATTTACGAGGTGTAGACACTTACGGTGTCTTACTCCTCACGCGCGCGATGTTCGACAAGGGCCTCTTCGATGCTCAGCTCACCACCGGCGACCCGACGGGCGAGTTCGTCGTCGATGCTTCGGCTGTCGTCGGACGCCTCGCGGGAACGGTCCTTGATACGCTGGAGCTCGCCCTCGGTCGGCTCTATCTCGCGGGATTCGATGTCTTCGCCGTTCATGCGGGCGATGTTCACCGCCGCGAGTACGTCGCCCATGCCGCGCGCGCCCGTTCCGAGATACGGCGTCGTTCCCGTTTCGTCGACGAGTTCGACCGCGACGTCGTCGAGGTCGTTTATCAGCTTCGCGCTCTGCAGGCGGGCACCGTTGCCGATGCGGACAACTGGGTCGACGGCGTCTTCCGTTTCTTGTCGGATGACGTCGACTGCGTTCGCGAGCGGGACGTGAAACGCGGCGACGACAGTTTCGCCCGAGAGGACGGCGATGCCCGGTCTGATTCCGGGGTCGACGCCGACGATTGTTTGTCCGCCGCCGCCGCGGAGTGTCGTGAGGGCTTCGTCGACGGCGCGGCGAACATCGTCGCCGGTCGCCGTCACACGGGCGATATCCGCATCGATATCGTCATTCGGGCCGGTGATGAGAACACGCGCTTGCTCGGGTATCGGGTCACCCGGCTCGACGGTCGTAAAGGAGACTCCTCGACTCCGTAACTCGTCGACGGCTTCGTGGTAGAGTTCGAAGTCAGCAGTGGCGACGACTATCACAGTCGGCTCTTAGCGATGGTGAGGAATAAAGAGTGGTGCGCTGGCGTCCGGCGGTCGACGGGGGGACCGAGGTCTTTTTCGGCCGGTGGTTCCCACCAACGGATGTGACAGAGTCAGTCTCCACCGGGTGTTCCACGCTCGACGACCTCCTCGACGGCGGGTTCGAACGCGGCACCGTCACGCAGGTGTACGGCCCGTCGGCCGCCGGAAAGACGAACGTCGCCCTCTCGGCCGCGGTCCGCGTCGCCGCCGCGGGAGGAACCGTCGTCTACATCGACACCGAAGGGCTGTCGGTAGACCGCTTCCAGCAACTCGCCGAGTCCGTCGCTCCCGAGGACGTGGAGTCTGTGACCTCGCGACTGATGATCAGCGAGGCGTACGACTTCGAAGACCAAGAACAGGCCGTTCGCGATGCCGCTGAGTTCGCGGATGGTGCGGACCTCATCGTCCTCGACTCCGCGACAGGGTTCTACAGACTCGAACGAACCGCCGACGGCGACGGCGGCGAAGCGCTTCGCCGTGTCGCCCGACAGGTCACACATCTCCTTTCTCTCGCCCGAAAACACGACCTCGCCGTCGTCCTCACGAACCAGGTGTACTCCGACCCCGAAAGCGACCGGACACGCGCACTCGGCGGGCACACCCTCGAACACTGGACCGGGACAGTCCTCCGACTCGACAGATTCCGCGGCGGCAACCGTCGTGCGACGCTCGAAAAGCACCGTGCGAAACCCGCCGGTGAGACGGCGACGGTCAAAATCACTGACCGCGGGCTGCCCGGGACTGACTTATAAAAAGAGGTCGACGTGACCGGGCGACCCGGTCGGATCCTGGGGGCGCAG
>NZ_JBZRPK010000325.1:0-3154 GCF_058382125.1 Haloferax sp. s1 | reverse complement strand
ACGTTTACCCCCACCGGCGCCGGCCACGCCCGCTCCGAAGATGCGGCGCCCTTGGCGGACCACCCGGGCGGCGAGGGCACCCGCGCCACCCCCACCGCCCCGGGCCCGAACCCGACCGGAAAGCCGCTCCGCGCAACCGCCCGGGCCTCGGGCGGGACCTCCCCCCGCGCCGACGAGACCAGGCGCCTCCGCATCCTCTTCGGTGGGTCGAACCGCCAGTACGCTGGCGACGGCCTGACCGTCGTCGACCGGAACGACTTCGTCACCGCCGGTGTGGAGTTGACCGCGAATCCCGGAAGCGTCAACGACGTGTCCGTCAGAAGCGGTGCGAACTTCCTCGTCGCGGCCGACGACGGCACGCCCGCGGTCGCCTCGTGGCGTTACGGACTCGGCCGCATTGCGACCATCACGACCTACGGCAACGATGGGTCGCTCGATGGACTCCTCAGCAGTCCGGATTCGCTGTTGCTCACGAAGTCGACGAACTTCGTCATCGGCGACCCCGAGCGAAAAGCAACCGGTGTCACGGAGGTCCAAGACACCCGCATCGGGTCGCCCGCGACTGTCGTCTACCGCGGAGACAACCGCCCGAAAGAGACGGGCAACCTCACCTTCTCGACGGTGCAGTCCGGCGTCTACGAGGCGACCGCCGTCCCCCGAGAACAGGGCTACCGCGATGTGCTCGACACCTCGTTCGCGGTGAACTACCCGGCCGAACACAGCGGGTTTGGTCAGTCCGCTGCACTCAAATCCGCCGTCACCGACAGCGGCGGCAAACTGTACGGTCCCGGCGATGCCACCGAAATAGCAAGGTCCGCCCGCGACAATGCAGCCGGCGTGAAACCCGTCCGGGACGAGTGGGCCATCGCCTTCGTCCTCGCCGCGTTCCTCCTGTATCTCGCGGAGGTGCTCGTCCGGCGAGTTCAAGTGTATCGGGGTAAAACCCAAAGTGAAGGTGGTCTGATATGAGCTTCCTCGGGCGGTCCCTGAACCTCAGTCTCGTCCTCATCGTGGTCCTCCTGACCGCAGGAACGGTCGGCGCAACGATGTTCTATCAGTACTCCGTCGACACGCTCGACCAGCAAAACGAGCAGTTGCGCGAGCAAAACAAGGCGCTCCAGTCAGACCTCTCAAAAACACAGCAGAATCTATCGGAGACGCGGGCGAAACTGCGCGAACTGAACAACAGTCTCAAACAAACGAAAGGAGACGTTTCGCAGGTGTCGTCGGACCTCGAAGATACCGAGTCACAACTGGAATCGACGCAGAAAGAGCTGCATACGACCCGCGAGGACCTCGATGATACTAAGTCGCAACTCAGCGACGCCCGCGACAAAATCGACGAACTCACCAACAGTATCGACAAACTCGAAGAGCAACGGAGAAACCTCGAAACGAAGAACGAAGAACTCAACGAGACCAACGCCGAACTGGAAACGCAAATCGACGACCTCAGAGACGAGGTTGCGTCGCTCGAAGAACAGGTCGACGACCTCGAAAACGACCTCGAAGAGGCGTGTTCGGCGATAGAAGGCGACAAACCCCCCGCGTGCAATGGCGTCTGATACACCTCCATCCGAGACCTCGAATAGCCCTTCGTCAGCGGCGGAACCAGACCCTCGTGACGAGATGGCCGCGGCAATCCGCGAAGTCCGCCGAGAGGCGAAGAAGGCCGCACTCGTTCCGAGCGTCGTCGACGCCGCGGTCGCGACGCTCCTTTCGAACCTCGTGTTGCGACTCTTCGAATTGCCGATTCAGTCGTCGGTGTCGCTCAGTTCGCTCCCCGGCGTCGACTCGTCAGTGGTGGTCCACGTTGCCGTTCCAATCGCGCTCGCCCTTGGCATTCTCGTCGCCGTCGCGGAGTACGTTATCCGTCTGCGCGACTCGCCCGTCGAGCAGTTCGAGGCGGTCAATCCGTCCGTTGCAGAGGCACTGCGGACCGCCCGCGATGTACTCGGAAGTGACGGTGACCACGGCGACGAGTCGACGGAAAACGGGTGGTTGACCGGCGAGTCGAAGACCGAACCCTCCCGGATGACGCTCGCGCTCTACGAGGACGTACTCGACCGACTGCGCGATACGTCGTCGGTAGAGTTGCTTCCGACGCGCCGTATCGTCGGTGCGCTCGTCGTTGCTCTGCTTCTCTCGGCGGGAAGCATCCAAGTCGCCATCACCGACATCCACCTCGACGGTTTGGGTGGCGACCAGGCCGTCTCCGGCGGGAATCTCGATGGGTCCGACCGACCCACGGAACTCCAGAACGGGAGTGCAATCCTCGGCAACTCCGAGAACGTCTCCGCGGGGTCCGAGGAAGTGAATGCGACACTCGCCGGAACCGGTGGCAGCGGCGACGGACCGGGGTCGTCTGCCGCCGCCTACGACTCCACGGGATACACTGGCGACACTGCGGTTGAGAGCCAGCGCGCCGGCTATCTCGACGACGACACCCTCGAAGAAGCTGAACTGATTCGCGACTACACCCTGCAGATACGTGAAAAAGACGATGAGTGACGACCAAGACTGGAACCTTTCAGACGACGTCAACCAAGTAGCTAGCCCCAACGGGGCCGATTCACCCGCTACTGGCGGGGCCGAATCGCCACCCAAAACCAACCTTTCCGATCTGAGCATCGAAGACCTCCAATCGAGCGTCGCAGCCGTGAAAGACGAGGTCGGAAAGCGCATCATCGGGCAGCAAGACGTCATCGAGCGCCTCCTCGTCTGCGTGCTCTGTGATGGCAACGCCCTTCTCGAATCGAACCCCGGTCTCGGGAAGACGACACTCGTCCGCGCCCTCACGGAGGCGACCGACCTGCAGTTCTCGCGCGTCCAGAACACGCCAGACCTGATGCCCTCGGACATCACCGGGACCGAAATCATCCGCGAGTCGTCGGAGGGACGCGAGTTCGTCTTCGAACGCGGTCCCATCTTCGCCAACGTGGTCCTCGCCGACGAGATAAACCGCGCGACGCCGAAGACGCAGGCCGCGCTCCTCGAAGCGATGCAGGAAAAGCAGGTTACGGCGGCCGGAGAGACCTACTCGCTTCCCAAACCGTTTTTCGTCCTCGCGACCCAGAACCCCATCGACCAGGGTGGGACGTACCCGCTTCCGGAAGCGCAGACCGACCGCTTCCTGATGAAGATACTCGTGGAT
>NZ_JBZRPK010000326.1:0-3157 GCF_058382125.1 Haloferax sp. s1 | reverse complement strand
GCTGGCGGCCGCGCCCCGAGAGGTCATCTAGCTCCCCAGCCTCCATTGCTGGGCCTCGAAACCCCCGCTGGTTGCCCGGCTCGAGCAGGCCGTAGCCCGCAAGTCGGTTGAGAGCCTCACGCGGCGGGCTGAGCCCCACTCGGTAATGGTCCTTGAGGGCGCTGATGGCGAGCTTCTCACCCGCCGCGAAACGTCCGCGAATCAAGTCCTGCTTGAGTGTCTCGAAGATTCGGCTCGAGGCCATGTCGCGACTAGTCGATGGCGATGCGGTCATGGCGTGGTTCTCTTATCAAGTTCAAAGGTAATGGCTGGCGATATGTGTTTCCGTTCGGCGAGCAAGGATTTGCCTCAGTGCAGTAAGCCCTTTGCCAAAATCCCATATTGACGTTAATTAAATTGCGCGCCATAGTCATCTCAACAAAATCGATTTTTTCATTCAAAACGATTTATAACATAACAATCGATCGGAGACGGCATGTTGACGCCCTTTTCCCAGGCAACGCCCTACACTTCCCAGCGCAGCGCTACCTATGCCAAACACGGAATGGTCGCCGCGTCCCAACCACAAGCCAGCCAGGTTGGCCGTGACATTCTCGCTCAGGGCGGCAACGCAGTGGACGCCGCCATCGCCACCGCAGCGGCGCTCACCGTGGTCGAACCCACCGGTTGCGGGATCGGCGGGGGCGCCTTCCCGCCGGGCTGGGGAGCCGACGGCAATGCCCGCCACGGGGGACCTCACCGGCCAAACGCCCGCGGCCCCCCCCCCCCCGGGTCCCCCCGCGCGCCGGGGGCGGCCCCCCGGGCGCCCGCCGGGGCGACCCCCCCCCCCCCCCGGCGGGTTCCGTGGTACCTCCCGCTGGTGCTTCTCCCCGCCGCTATCGTGGCTGGACTCTACCAGTGGCGGCACCGCGGCTACGCGCTCGAAGACGACCACTTCGTGACCCGAAACGGGTTCTGGAAGCGCGAGATTCGCTTCGTTCCGTACTACCGGGTGCAGACGGTCATCGAGACGCGGACCATCTTCCAGCGTCGCTGGCGCGTCTCGACGGTGACGGCAGACACCGCCGGAAGCCTCTCGCTCGTCGGCGGCGACGCGAAGGCCGTCGATATCGAAGCGACGGCGGCCAGCGAACTCCGCGAGGCGCTGAACGACCGACTTCGAGCGTCGCTCGCCGCGCGTCGTGAAGGACGACAACAGTCGCGGCAGGAAACACTCGGTATCGAAGTCGCCGAACCGGAGCGCGAGGAAAGCGAGGTTGTCGCAGGCGACGCGGGCAACGACGTGAGTGGAAGCTCGCCCGAGTTCGTCGAGGAGGCGGAACCAGACCGCGACAGCGGGGGTGAAGCGAGTGAAGACGAAGGTAGCGGCGACGAGGGTACCGGCGTTGATGACGGCAAAGGTACCGACGATGGCAGCGTGGAGGACAGCGAAGATGACGAAGTCGACGACAGCGAAGATGACGAAGTCGACGACAGCGAAGATGACGAAGTCGACGACAGCGAAGATGACGAAGTGGTAGACGAGGACCCCTTCATCTGGGGCGAATCCATCACCACAGACGCTGCGGACGGGGCTACCGGGGATGAGCCGTCAGTCGATGACAAGGGCGAATCCAACGACGACGAGAAGTCATCCGAGGATGACGAAGAGATAGTCGAGACCGACGAGAACACGGCTGACCGCGACGGCCGCTAGACGAGAACTACCCGCAATTCGGCGGCGTAACCGTCAGACTAGTAGCGAAGAAGGCGGATACCGAATGTCCCCATCCTGCACCCCTGCGGTCAAAATCGTAACGAGCAGGGAATTATATAGACTCGCGAACCCATCGTAAACCGATGACTCGAACGGTACTGGGGACACTCCTGTCCGGAAACGAGCACCACGTCGACAGCCTCGCAGACGACCACTTCGAGGGCGTCCGAGATTCGCAGTCGCCACCGGCCGTCTCGGTGAGCTGTTCAGATGCGCGCGTCCCGGCCGAAGCGGTCTGGAACGCCGACGAAGCGGGCGACCTCTTCACTTCAGTGAACGTGGGGAACCAAGCGTGGACCGAAATCGACGGAAAGCTCGTCGTCAACGACGCCGTCGGATACGCCGTCTCGGCGCTCGAAACGTCCGATATTGTCGTCCTCGGTCACACGGGCTGTGGAGCGGTCACGGCCGCCTACGAGGCCGTGGTTGGCGACGGCGTGAAAGACGTGCCGGAGTCCGTCGAAGCGGCTGTCTCACGACTCGTTCCATTGGTCGAAGAAGCGCGCGAGGTGGGGCTATTCGACGAAGAAACGCCGACCGGCGAGGCGGTCAACCGACTGGTCGAGTACGCCGTCGTCCGCCAGGTCGAATTCCTCACCGAGAGTCCGGAGGTCCCCGAATCCACCAACTGCTGGGGGTTCGTCTACGACTTCCAGCACGCTTACGGCGACGACGACGGTGCGGCGTATCTCGTCGCGGCGAACGGGGATTCGGACCCTGAGACGCTCGCGGAGACGGTTCCCGAGAAATTCGAAGAACGCGTGCGGTCGATTCGGTAACGAGCGGAGTCGGCCCCGCGGTCGTTAGTTGTCCCGAGCGTCGTCGATAATCTGCGAGAACTCGCGGGCCGTCTCGGTGATGGTTTCGAACTCACCGTTTGCGATGGCTTCGTCGTCCATGAGCGCACCGCCCGCGCCGATGACGACCGCACCCGCTTCGATGTAGTCCGCGGCGTTGTCGAGACCGACGCCGCCGGTCGGCATCATCGGAATCTGCGGGAGTGGGCCTTTCATACTCTTGAGGTGCCCCGGTCCGAGAGAGGACGCCGGGAAGACCTTCACGAAGTCCGCGCCCGCGGCGTAGGCGTCGGTGGCCTCGGTCGGCGTCATGATTCCCGGCGCGACGAGCGTGCCGTAGCGGTTGCACGTCTCGATGACGCCCTCGTCGAAGTTCGGGCCGACGACGAACTCGGCACCGGCCTGGATGGCCGCGTTGGCGGTCGGCGCATCGATGACGGTGCCCGCCCCGACGATAGCCTCGCTGTCCGAGAAGGACGCCCACACCCCGCGGATGAGGTCCATCGCATCGGGGGTGCCGGCCGGAATCTCGTAGGCGGGGCCGCCACCCTCATTTAGGGCGTCGGCCACGTCGGTGAGAAGGGCTGCGCCCCCGCCGCGCATC
>NZ_JBZRPK010000327.1:0-3175 GCF_058382125.1 Haloferax sp. s1 | reverse complement strand
TCCGGTCGGCGGGGTCGCCGTGACCCTGCGTGTGTTACGCGAGAATCGTCGTGAGCGTCTCGACGGGAGCCTCTGCATCAGCAACGAGACGGACAGCGCGCCCCGGTGCACGCACTCCGGAACCGGCATCGACCGCGCCCCGAGCGGGCGCGTCGTGTGCGGCGGCGAGCGTCCGTGCGGCCTGTTGGTCGAGTTTCGACTCCGGCGGGTCGAGGTGGTAGACGAGACCGTTCGGGGTCTCGTACTGACGGGCGACCGCGCCGGTATCGAGGTCGGTCGTGGCGACGAGTCGCCCGTCCGCCGGCGGGCGCGGGTCGACACGTGAACGGGCGAGCGTCGGGCCGACAACCGCACGGAGCGCGTCGTCGTAGTCGGTCGTTCGAGTAATTCCCTCGGAAAGCCCGGTTTCGGCCGCAGCGCGGCGTATCGGACCGGCGCGGCCGTTTGCCTCGTAGGCGGCGGCGAGCGGGTCCCGACGAGCACGCTCGGCGAGTCGTTCGTCGTGGAAGTGCACGCGCTCTGCGAACCGGCCAGCGGCGACGAGCAGACCGGTCGCGGCGTCGTCGTAGCGACGTTCCAAGCCGTCGGTTCGGACGACGACGCCGTCTGCGTCGCGCGTCTCCAGTGCCTCGATAACCGTGGCGCGGCAGGCGGGGGCGTGAGCCAGTAAACCGCGGTTCGGACACGCCGATGCATCGACGGCGAGCGTAACTGTCTCGTCGTGCGGCCGGTCGGTCGGTGTAGTGAACTCAGTTGTACACTCACAGGCGTCCGAGGAGGAAGAATCCAGAAGGTAGTCACCGGTCGCGTCGGCGAGGCGGTCACCGAGCGTGTCCGGGAGCGCAGAGGCGATGGTTTCGGAGAGGGAATCGAGGGGCATGCGATGGGGTGGCCCCGTCCGGGTATTTGAACCTACGCCACCGACGAGTCGACGTGAGCCGGAGCGATAACGACCACAGAACCGTCGGTATCGGACGCGAGCGTCAGTTTGAGGCGATGCTGTCCGGGGCCGAGGACGAGTCGTTCACCGACGACCCGAACTCGCGGGCCACCAACGCGCCGCACGACGGTCGGACCGGACGAGGTGGTTGCCGTGAGTTCGACGCCGTCGCCGCCGCGAATTGAGAGTCGAGAGACACCCGCTGCTCGCCACGACCCCGATGGGACGGTGAAGGCGACGTGTCGCTGCGCGCCCGCGACCCCGGCAGGTGTCGGGTCTTCGGTGGTCGCGAGGGTGGCCGAGGCATGCGCGAGTTCGTCCGCCATCGTTCCGATTTTGACGGTTGTCGCGTCCGCTCTCGCCGCGTCGGCCGCGGGAAAGGCCACGCCCGCAATGGCGACGGCGAGGAGACACGTGAGAACGACGCGAATCACAGTGCGTCGCGGAGGCGAGTGGCCAAGCCGCGGCGGTCGTCGTCGGCGGCGGCGTTGGTCCGGTCAGTGTTGGTCCGGTCAGTGTGAGTCGTACGAGCCGAGTGGGGTACACGCGTGTTGTTGGCGGAGGTAGCAGTCGTCGACTCGGCCGATTGCTTGTCTGCTGGCTGAGATGCAACCGCTTGCGCGAATGCGTCGTCAGATTCATCGATGAGTGCGGCTTCCAGCGACTCCGCTTTGGCGAGCGCGGCGTTCGCCCGTCGCTCGACATCCTCGTTGACGGTGCGGACGCCGCCCAGATAGCCTCGAATCGCCTGCGTCGCGGCGTCGACTTCGTCGAGGCGGTCAGTGAGCGTCTCGACAGCTGATTCGAGGTCGGTGATGCGTTCTTCGACGGCGGCGAGGTCTTCGAGATTCGAGAGGTCGGCGTCAGTTCCAGTCAGCGTGCGCTCGACCGCGTCGAGTCTCGAAACGAGTTCGGCAGTTCGGTCCGTCGCGGCGCGAGCGTGACCATCTGTATCGAGTCGGACAGGGTCGTTCGTCATAGCACGGGGTGGTCCCGTCATCCGACATAAAGCTCAGGAACAGTTAGTGAACGAAAGCGCGAGGGCGAACTGTCGACAGCGGAGGGCATCAAAGTAGGGTGGGGAACGTTCAAGACGGGGCCAAGAGTGGATTGTGATATGAAGACCGTCCTGATTGGTGTGGGCCAAGCGGGTGGAAAGCTCACCGCTGCCCTCCAGTCGTTCGACCAACAGATGGGATTCGGTGCCGTCCTCGACGCCGTCGGGGTGAACACCGCGAAAGCTGACCTGCAGTCGCTTCCGTTCGAGACCGTCCTCATCGGACAGGACCGTGTCAACGGACACGGTGTCGGCGGCGACAACGAACTCGGCGCTGAAGTGATGGAGTCTGACAAGACCGAAGTCATGTCCGCATTGGACGGGCGCGTCACGGCCGAGGCGGAGTCGATATTCGTCGTCGCCGGACTCGGCGGCGGGTCGGGGTCCGGTGGCGCACCGGTGCTCGCAAAGGCGCTCCGCCGCGTGTACAACGTACCAGTCTACGTTCTCGGTATCCTCCCGGGTCAGGACGAAGGTGCGATGTATCAGGTGAACGCCGGTCGGTCGCTCAAGACCGTCGCCCGCGAATCCGACGCCGTCCTTCTCGTCGACAACGATTCGTTCCGTGCATCCGGTGAGTCGATGAGCGAAGGATTCGACGCCATCAATCAGGCAATCGCCCGGCGCGTTGGACTTCTGCTCGCCGCCGGCGAAGCGACCGAAGGCGTCGGTGAGAGCGTCGTCGACACCTCCGAGGTTATCAACACCCTCCGCTCTGGGGGAATCGCCGCCCTCGGCTACGCCAGCGCCGAAGCGTCCCCAGAGGCGGAAGACAACATCAATACCGTGATGAGTACGACCCGCCGCGCGGTCCTGACGGGGACGAGTCTTCCAGACGCCAGTAACGCCGACTCCGCGCTCGTCGTCATCGCCGGGGAACCCGATACGATTCCCCGAAAAGGCGTCGAACGCGCGCGTCGTTGGGTCGAGGAGGAAACCGGCAGCCTTCAAGTCCGCGGCGGCGACTTCCCGCTCGAAAGCGGTCATCTCGCCTCGCTCGTTCTCCTCGGCGGTGTCGAGCGGTCCGAGCGCGTCGAAGCGTTCATGGAGCGCGCTCGTGAGGCTATCGAACAGACGGAGACCGAACAGCGGGATGACCCGAACGAGATGTGGCAAAACGACGAACTCGAAGACCTCCTATAGCGCCGCCACACACGTCTCGAAGCGCACGCTCTCAG
>NZ_JBZRPK010000329.1:0-3186 GCF_058382125.1 Haloferax sp. s1 | reverse complement strand
CACGGGTTGTTTCCAGCGGTGCCGAACGCCGCAGCCCGTTCCGCGGCTTCGGCGAGATTCGAGACGGCGGCGGCGCGGTCCATCACGTCCCGGGCGACCGACTCGCCGTGATTCGTTACGACGAGCGTGGCCGGTTCCTCGGCGAGCAGGTCGGGAAATGCCCGCGCCACGCGGTCGGTGACTGGGCCGTCGTCCACGAGAATCGCGTCGGCTGCACGGAACGTGCGGTCGAATCCGCCGGTCCACTCGCGTGCGTTGGCATCGCGGTCGGCGCTGAGTTCCATCACATCGTAGAGGGAAAAGTCGCGGTCCCGGAGCGCGGACTCAGCATCGCCGCCGTGACGAACGTCGAGGTCGGACGCGTCGTCAGGCACCTCGCCAACGGCAACGTTCACGTGCTCGAACGCCCGGTAGAAATTCACCGCGTCGTCGACGGTGGTTGATTCGACAACCGCCGCCGCGCCGTCGGGTGAGAGGTCACCTGCGGTGGCCGCCCGGACGAGTGGGACGAGAAGCAGGAGACAGCCAAATTGCGTGTTGCCACCGCCCTGCTTGCTCATTCCTGCGACGGCTGTTTCGAACGCCTCGCCGACGGATGTGCCGGATTCCGCGAGTCGGAGTCCTTTCGCCGCCCCGACAGCACCGGTCAGAAAGTGCTCGAAGTGAAGGTCCGAGAGGTCGCGGCGACGGTCGACGTTCCCCGGTTTGGGCGTTCCGGCGACTTCGAGCAGGAGCGCGAGTTCCGCGTGGCGTGCGGGGCCGAATCCGCGGTTGGTGACCGGCGTCGGTGACATCAGAGAGATACCTCGTCGTCGTACTTCGTCGGTCCTTCCACTCCATCGTCCGCGAACCAGTCGTCGACGGCGGTTCTGACGCGATGGAGGACGGAGGGGTCATCGCTCGGACGGCCGACGCTCACAGCGTCAGCGCCGTACTGGAGGTACTCGTGAGCAGTCACCCGGTCGCGGACGCCGTTGTTGGCGACGACGAACAGGTCTGGTGCGGCGTCAACCACGTCGGCGACGACCGACTCGGAATCCATCGCGTCGATGTGAAGCCAGTCGGCCCCCGCATCGGCGAGCGTTGGTGCGAGTTCCCGGAGGGCGACGCCGTCGACTTCGGCGCGAACTTTCACGCCGACGGGTGCGCCGGAGTTCGTGGCCGCGGCGACGTATTCGACCAGCCTGTCGGTGTCGCGGAGAAGCGTCTCGCCACAGCCGACCGCGCAGAGTTCGTCCTGTCGGCAGTGGGCGTTTACTTCGACACCAGCACCGTAGTCGGAACAGATTGCGGCGACTTGGCGAATCGGTTCTGCTTCGGTCGCTCGAACGTTGACACCGATAAACAAGTCCGTCTCGTCCAGCGTAGCGAGTTGGTCCGTGACGAACGCTAACGGGTCGTCGGGCAGAAACTCCGAGCGGCCGCGGGCGACGAGTTCGCGTGCGGCCTCCCGTGCGGGGTCGTCGAGGGCGATGCCACCGAGGAAAGCCGCGCCGACGTGGGGCGCAGCAGCGCGTGCCCATGCAGCGTCAGATTCGCCGCTGAGGCTTGCGGCTCCGACGCGAGGGGAGAACATCACATCACCTCCGCGAGCGCGCCATCGACAGCACGGGCGACACGTTCCGCGTCTTTCGGGCCATCGATTCGGGTGTCAGTTCGGACGACCGGACAGCCGAGGTCAGTCCCATCCGCTTCGTCCAAGACGAACGCGTCCGCGAATGGGTACGCCTCAGCGACGCCTGCGGTCGAGGGGTCATAGCCGACGCCTTCCATGAGGTCGGCAGCGGGACCGGAGAACACGCGGTCTTCGACGAACGGAGAGACGGCGACGACAGGCGTGTCGGCGAGGGCGTCGGCGAAGCCACCGAGTGCGAGCATCGGTCCGATACTCGTGACTGGGTTCGACGGGCCGATGACAACGGGGTCTGAGAGAGCGTCGGCGACCGCGTTGGTGATGGTTGCCTCGTCCGCGCCGCGGAACTCCACGTCGTGGACGGTGGGGTCAGCTCGGCGGTGAACCCAGTACTCCTGAAAGTGCATCACGCCCTCGTCGGTGTGGACGAGGGTCGCAACGGGGTCGTCCGTCATCGGGAGGAGAGACACGTCGAGACCGAAGGCAGCCGCGAGCGTCCGGGTGACTTCGGTGAGCGTGTTGCCCTCGTCGAGGAGCGAGGTTCGCGTGATGTGGACCGCGCGGTCGCGGTCGCCGATTTCCATGAACTCCGCGATGCCGGAGAACCGCCGCCAGCGGGCGATGTCGCGCCCGGCGGTCTGCGCCTCGTCCGGGAGGTATCGCGGACCGGCGTCGAGACCGGCCGCGTCGGCGAGACGGTGGAGTTCGTCGTCCGTTTCGGTGGTGTCGTCGGCGATGCCCCACCAGCGGTCGGTGTCGAGGACGCCGCCGCCGGAGAAGAGGACCGTATCCACGTCGGGGCAGACGAGGTGGCCGCCGAGTTCGACGTCGTCACCGGTGTTGGCGACGACGGTCGTCTCAGCGGGGTCGAACACCTCGGCGGCCCCGTCGAGGAGTTTGGGGGTTCCCGTTCCCCCAGCGAGGAAAGTGACCATGTTCCGCCGTAAGGCGAGTGGCGGTTTGAAAGTTCCTTCACCGGAGACGACCGCAGTTATGGCTCGCCGCGGTACGCCCCGATGCGCCACAGTGGCATCGGGCAGGGTTCCATCTCAGCGTCTATTCGCGCTCGACTGAAGCGGTTCGCAGTAGGGTGTTGTGCCGCTGCCGTCCCACGCGCTGTGGTTCCCTGTGTGGCCAATCTGTATTCCTGTGTGGCCAATCTGTATTCCTGTGTGGCCAATCTGTATTCTGTCGTAGTGTGACCGGGCAGTACTCGACTCAGGCGTGGTGCAACTGACCGGTTTTTTATTCGAAACCCGCCCGACCATTTTTACCCGATGGCGGCCGAATCCCCGACAATGACGACCATCAAGGACAGCGTCCACGACCACATCGAGGTCGAGGGCGCGGCCGAGGCCCTCCTCGACACGCCGGAGATGCAGCGACTTCGGCGAATCAAGCAGTTGGGTACGGTCCAACTGGTCTACCCCTCCGCGAACCACACCCGGTTCGAACACAGCCTTGGCGTCTATCACCTCGCTTCGCGTGCTCTCTCGCATCTCGGTATCGAGGGCGACGCCGCCGCTCACATCGAAGCCGCGGCACTCCTCCAC
>NZ_JBZRPK010000328.1:0-3186 GCF_058382125.1 Haloferax sp. s1 | reverse complement strand
GATGAACTCGGACCTTCTGTTACAACTCAGCGGCGGGGCCTGCAAGTTCGCGGGCAACGGTGACCCTGTCGCGGGCCTGAAGGCCATGGGTAACTACATCGAGGTCATCGCCGAGCAGTACGACATCGGCGTCTTCCTCAACATGGACCACCAGACGGACCTCGAGTTCATCGAGCAGCAAATCGAACTCGACATCCCGTCATCGATTATGATTGACGCCTCGCACGAACCGTTCGACGAGAACGTCGCGACGAGTCGCGAGGTCGTCGAGATGGTCGAGGCCGCAGGCTCCGACACCCTCATCGAGGCCGAACTCGGCCAAATCAAGGGCGTCGAAGACGAAATCGAAGCCGAAGAGGCGTTCTACACGGACCCCGAGCAGGCCGTCGAGTTCGTCGACAAGACGGGTGCTGACCTGCTTGCTATCTCTGTCGGCACGCAACACGGCGTCGCCAAGGGTAAGGACCTCGAACTCCGCCCTGACCTCGCGCGCGACATTCGTCAGGCGCTTCGCGACCACGGACTCGATACGCCGCTCGTCCTCCACGGCTCTTCGGGCGTCCAGCCCGACCAGCTTCAGGAGATGCTCAAACACGGCATCTGCAAGGTCAACAAGGACACGCGCTACCAGTACGAGTACACGCGGACCGCCTACGACCTCTACAGCGAAGACCCCAACGCCATCGTCCCGCCGGAAGGCGTCGAAGGCACTCGCGACACGTTCTTCAACGACACCGAGTGGTCACCTGACAAGTCGGTGTTTGACCCGCGCGTCGTCGGCCGTGACATCCGCGGGCGTATCGCCGACGTACACGCCGACTTGACGGAAGTCTCCGGCAGCGCCGGGAAGAGCCTCTTCAAGCAACTGTCGTCGAAAGCATAGAGTCAGATTCTCGTTCGAACGCTGTCGAGACGCCTACCGACAGACGCGTTCGTTACTGCGTCTGCGCTGTTTTCTCCGTGGATTCACTGCGCTCAGATTCGAATTCGAAGCGGGCACCGCCGTCTGCTCCGTCGGTCACCGAGACCGACCACCCGTGTTCGCGGGCGATAGCGGCGACGATACTCAGCCCGAATCCGGTTCCGTCATCGCTGTACGAGACGCCGTGGTCGAACACGTCCGCTTGCCGCTCCGGCGAAATACCGACTCCATCGTCTTCGACAGCGAACCCTGACCCGTCGGCAAGCTCTTCGACTGTCACGTTGACGTCGCCCCCACCGTGTTCGATTGCGTTCCGGAACAAGTTCTCGAACAGGTGCTTCAACCGGTTTGCATCCCCGTGAACCGTCGGTAGCGACTCGGAGAGTGAGAGGTTCGCCTTGTCGGTATTGACGTACCCCCACGACTCCTCCGCCAGTTTCTCGAGGTCGATTTCGGAGCTATCGTCGATGGGTCGTTCGCCGCGGGAAAGCGTGAGGAGGTCTTCGATGAGGTTCTCGATACGTTCGTGTGCGGACCGTACCCGGTCGAAGTACTGTTCGTTTCCGGTTTCGGCAGCGATGTCGAGAAAGCCGGACGCGACTGTCAGTGGATTCCGAAGGTCGTGAGCGACGACATCTGCGAACTCGTCAAGGCGTTCGTTCTGCCGCCTGAGTTCGTTCTCTCGTTTCGCCCGAACCATCGCGGCTTCGGCGGACGCAGCGAGGATTCGAAAGAGGTCGGTGTCACGGTCAGTAAACTCCCGCGACGACGTCGAACCGGTGAGCAAGAGACCGTGCCGCCCGAGCGGGACGATTATCTCACTTCGCATCTCGGTGTCCTTGTTGTATCGGCCGTCGTGTTGTCGAACGTCGTCGTAGACGCGGATTTCACCCGACTCGAAGGACTCCCAGGCGAGACTCTCTCCGGCCGTGAGTGTCGGCGTCTCCCCGTACAGGTCGCGCGCCGCGCTCGTCTCGGTGAGTGGGACGAGCGCATCTTCCTGCTCGTCGTACTCCCAGATACTCGTCACCTCGAGTCCGAGCACGTCGACCGCGGCTTCGACGGCGATTTCGCCGACTTCCTCGGTCGACGACGCGACGGTGAGTTCCTGTGCGGTCTGCTGGAGTTCCCGCAGACTCCGCTCGATTCGTTTCTGCGGCGTGATATCTTCGAGGATGGCGATTACCCGGTCGACGCCTCCTTCTGGGTCCGCTATCGAGGCCGTCGAGAGCAACAAGTCGAGTTTGTCTCCGGCTTTCGTCTGCCGCCGAATCTCTTTGCCGTAGACTCGCTCGCCCGCAAACGTTTTTGCTAGGTGACTCTCGTACTCGTCTATCTTCTCGTCTGGAACCAGCGGATTGAACGTTCCGATGACCTCCTCTCTCGACCACCCGAACATCTCTTCGGCACCCTGATTCCAGAGAAGCAGGTTTCCACGTCTACCGACTTCCATAATCGCCATCGGTGCAGTCTCGATGAGTGATTCGAGTCGCCGATTCGTCTGTTCGAGCTCGGTTCGACTGCGGTCGCGTGATAACTCCGCGCTGACCAGTTCGCCGAGGAGTTCGACGAGTGTTCGCTCGAACTCCCCGAACGGTGTCTTACGGGTTGACGAACTGGAGAAGTTCACCGTCCCGTATCGTTCGCCATCGACTGTGAGCGGGGCCCCGATATACGCTTTCAGCCCGAACTCCTGATACGCGGGGTGGGACTCGTATCCGGCGTCGACCGCGTCTATGAATGAACATACCTCGTCGTTTTCGACGACCTCTTTGCAGTAGGTCGATCCGAGGTCGAATCGGTCGCCGACAGAGATCTCGCCACCGGTCGGGTGAATCGCACGGATTTCGTAGTCGTTCCCGTCGATATTGGAGACGACACCGAGGTCGAGTCCGAGCGTTTGACAGCCGATTTCGAGCAGCTTTGTTAGTCGTTCGTCGGCCGAGAGGGTTGCATTTCCCATCACCCGCTGGACCGCCTGAAGCGCGTCTCGCTCCTGTTCGAGTTGCTGCTGTGCTTCGTAGCGTTCAGTCACGTCTCGCGCGACAATGAGGACCTGTTTTTCAGTTGCGTCGTACAGTGGCGCGAGTCTGACGTCGAACGCCCGGCGTCCGAACGTCGTATCGGCCGTCATCTGGAGGTCAAAATCATACAGCCCAGCCGGGACACCGCTACACCAGGCTTCCATATCCTAGAGCGCCTCGCGGACTGTCTCGCGCAAGCGCTCCTAGATGTCGACAGAAACGACGCCGTCTATAGAATCG
>NZ_JBZRPK010000330.1:0-3190 GCF_058382125.1 Haloferax sp. s1 | reverse complement strand
GTTACGTCGACTACTCGCGTATCTACCCTGAACTCAACGACTACCCAATCGACGAGTTCGACGTGGAACTCTGCAACGGTGGGTACGAGCAGATAGACGTGTTCACCGACCCCGAGTTCGAACCCGACCTTGCACTCGGCGTCGTCGACGTACACACCGCCGAGGTCGAGACGGTCGAAGAAATCAAGGAGAACATCAAACAGGGTCTGAAGGTCGTTCCACCGGAGAGACTCACCGTCTCACCCGACTGCGGCGTGAAACTCCTCCCGCGCGAAGTCGCGTACGAGAAGATGAAGAACATGGTCACGGCCGCTCGCGAAGTCGAAGCCGAACTCGACGCTGGCGAAATCGACCTTACTGCGCCCGTCCCGCAGGCCGACTGAGCGCCACCAGCTCGATTCTTGCGCATCTTTTGTCAGTCTCGGTTTGCTGATTGTCCTCGTTGATAACTGATTTGTCAATAGTTAACAACTGACACAACGTAGTATCGTGTATGAGTTCTGAATCAGTCGCACCGGAGACAGAGAACATCGAACTCTGCCGTCGATACGTCGAAGAGTTCGTGAATACGGGTGACGAAACCGTCGCTGTGGCGGTGCTCCACGAAGATGTACTCACCCACCAGCTAGGTATTGGTGAAGACCGCATGGGTCGAGACGCGCTTGTCGAGCAGATACTCAGTTTCCGCGAGGCAGTTCCAGACTGGCACCTGACGGTCGAAGATGCAATCGCACAGGATGACCGGGTGATGTTCCGCCTGACGGCCCGTGGGACGCCGAAGAAAGCGTGGAGAAACCTCGTTCCGACGGGCCGGTCGTTCGAGGCGGACGCATTCTTCGCGTTCCGTGTTGAAGATGGGCGCATCGTCGAACAGTGGAACCTGGTGAACCTGATGGGAATCTCCCAGCAACTCGGGATGATGCCGCCGACGCCGCGAGCCATCGCAAAGATGATTTCGCACCGTCTCAGGTCCCGGTTCGGGTCAGCGTAGCTGCCCATAGGACAGCCCCGAGCTATCCCGAGAAACAGTTGGAGAACGTCGGGTGCTACCCACCCGCACATTTCGCGCCGAGAGTAGCCCTCTCGTCGAAGAGAGCGCGGACGAGAGGGAGTACGACGTAGCCGCCGCTCCTCTCGGGCAAGAAACTGAAAATCGGTGACGAGAGCTTACTCGTAGAGCCAGGTCTCGTCGATGCGCTCGTAGTCGACCAGTTCTTCTTCGTCGAAGAACAGGGCGATTTCGCGCTCGTTTGCGCCCTCGTCCTCGTGGTCGGAGCCGTGGATGACGTTCCGACCGAGGTCGAGACCGTAGTCACCGCGGATAGTACCGGGGGCGGATGCTGCGGGGTCGGTCTCGCCCATCATACGGCGGACCTGACGCGTCGCGTCCTGACCTTCCCAGACCATCGCGAAGACGGGACCGGACGTGATGAAGTCGACGAGACCCTCGAAGAAGGGCTTGCCCTCGTGTTCGCCGTAGTGCTCGTGGGCGAGTTCCTCGTCGATCTGCATGAACTTCCCGGCGACCATCTTGAGACCGCGGTCCTCGAATCGGGAGACGATGTCTCCGATGAGTCCGCGCTGGACGCCGTCCGGTTTGACCATCACGAAGGTGCGCTCGGCGTCGGACATTTAGTTGTCCTCCTCCGCACGGCCGCTTGCGCGGCGGCCGGCTTCCGTCCACTCAAGGTCGCGAGCCTCGCGACCGAGGAAGTAGTTCTTCTCGGCCTTCGAGTTCTTGAAGTGAAGGATGGTTCCGTCGGTCTTGACGTACATCGTGCCCGTTCCGGGCTCGATCTCTTCACCGCTGTAGTCACACGTGCGCTTCTCGACCATTGTTACTGTCCTCCGATGGAGTCGGCGTCACGCTGGGTCTCGCGGAGCTGGAGAATGTCGCCCTCACGGACGGGACCCAGCACGTTTCGCGTGATGATACGGCCCTTGTTGGAGCCTTCACGGATGCGGCACTTGACCTGCATGGCCTCGCCGTGCATCCCTGTCTTTCCAACGACTTCGATGACTTCAGCAGGCGTCGAGTCGCTGGCTTGTTCGTCCGCGCTCATGGTCGGTTATCGAAGGTCCTCGACCTTAGTCGCGATGTCCTCGACATCGTCGGACGCTTCACCAGCGTCGACGATGGCGGCCGCGGCACTGCCGACTTCGAGGCCGGCGGCGTGGCCGATGTCGTCCTGCGTCTCGACAAAGAGGAACGGAATGCCCTTCTCGTCGGCGAGTTCGGGCAGGTGCATGACGATCTCCTCGGGGGAGACGTCTTCCGCGATGAGAACGAGCTGGGCGTTGCCCCGCTCGATGGACTTGGTCGTTTCGTTGGTTCCTTTCTTCACGATACCAGTATCTCGGGCGACCTCGAGCGCCTCGACGGCGCTGTCAGCGAGGTCGGCCGGTACGTCGAAGTCTACGTAAACAGCCATTGTTGTTCACCTATATCCTGCTCGCGGGCTCGACTCCCTCGCCGGCACACCGGTTGGTCGGTCACAACCGGTAGGCACGAAATCCCTACGGCGAGGAGGTTCATCAACCCCGGACAGGCTGTAACCATTCTTTGCTCCGGCCCCCATAAAAGCGCTTTCAAAATCTCGACGGCGTGCCACGAGTCCGCACGGGACGCGAAAAACGCCGATTTTCACGACTTCGAGTCCGCACACGACAGCCGAACGAAGCGACCGAAGAACGTGATTAGGCTCGCCAGCATAACGGTGATATGCCCCGTTCCGGCGACGCTTCTCGCCGACCTGACACACCCGATATCGAGTCGCTCGCGGCCGCCCGCCGCGACGAGGCGAGGGCGGCTAACCAGCGGCGGCTTCTCGTCTTCACCGGCGACAGGGACGCCGGTATCGACGCCGCCTTTGATGTGGTTCGCGGAACCGACGTCCCCGAGGACGAGGTAACCTTTGTCACGTCCCGTGAGGGCTTTAGATTCGACCGTGTCGAACCCCGGCAGGCCTCGTCGCTTCTTGGGACGACACGAACCGTCGTCGTCCTCGACGCCCACGAGGATTTCTCGCCGAACACGCTCGGTCGCGTCGCCGGTGCTGTCGACGGCGGCGGCCTGCTCGTCCTCCTCACCCCCTCCCTCGACGAGGTGGGTTCCCGCCGCGATTCGTTCGACGGTCGCCTCGCCGTCCCGCCGTTTACCGTCGATGACGTGGCCAGTCGCTTCCGCGGC
>NZ_JBZRPK010000331.1:0-3194 GCF_058382125.1 Haloferax sp. s1 | reverse complement strand
CGTCTCACCGAGGTCGATCGTTGATGCGACACCGATGTGGCCTGTCCGAACCACGAAGAGGCCTAGAAACGCGCAAAAATAATCCATCCTCCGAAGTTCTGACTGTCTGTGTTTATCGGATTCTGTATAGCGCGTATTGATTTATCAGGGGCTAACGGACGAACGGTGATTTTACTGACGGCTAACGGTCGAAACCCGGTGATTCCACTCGCAGTACGTCTCAGATGCCGAAAATTGAGTGACGCAGCACGTCACTCGATGAGTGGACTGTCCACGCGGGCGGCGAGAAGTTCGCTCGCCGTAAAGGTGGAAACCAGTTCGTTGATTAGTTCGTCGTACGACTCCTCGTCCTCGCACAGCGCATCGAGTCGCTCGACGGTTCGACGGTCCAGTTCGACCGTCTCTGTTTGTACCTCCGGTTCGTAGCCAACCGGGTAGTCGTATTCGAATCTGTTTGTTCTCGCGGACGCCATCGTCTTACCCCGAACCGGCCATGCGGACCGGTATCATGTCATACACAAGCATCCAATATGAGGATTTCGCGCATTTCAACGGGTGAGACTGGGGTGTTGTGGCTTCGATGAGGTCCGTTGGCTCTTAGGGAATAAACCCTATAATGCGATATAGAAAACGGATCGCTCACTCACAATCGGACGATGGCGTTAGTATCTAGCTTCAGAAACAGCAGAACTACACTTACCAGTGACTCGCGCCGCTCTCGCGAAGTCGCGACTCCCGCCAGCACGTTACTTCGAGTTCGTTTCCGTCGGGGTCTGTGAAATAGAGACTCGTATCGGTGTCGCGGAAGCCGATTCCCTCCTCGTTGAGTCGTTCGCGGAGCGAGTCCAGAAACGACTCCGGTGCGGCGAACGAAACGTGGCCCGGCCGCACGTCGTCGCCCTCGGCTGTCTCGGCAAGATTGAGTGATTGCCCTTGTCCGACGCGAACCCAGTGGTACGTTCCGTCTGCTGGGTTTCGTTTGTCCACCGACGGCAGACCGAGTACCTCGGTGTAGAACGAGACCGCTCTTTCGAGGTTCGAGACGGGAAGGGCGACGTGGTCGAATCCGTAGACGCCGTGTGCCATTGCCGACACTCTCGTGGCCGTAGAATAGTTGTTTGTGGCTCCTACCCTAACTGCTCGCCGACGATGCGGTCGGCTTCGGCGATAAACGCCGCCACTTCACCCTTCGGAATCGTCGCGCCCGCGGCAACGTCGTGACCGCCACCGTCGCCGCCGACTGCACGGGATGCCTCGCGCATGACAGCAGAGAGGTCGAGACCGTTTCTGACCATCACGTACGACCCGCGCGAGGAGACCTTCACGTCGCCGTCTTCGTTCTCGGCGAAGGCCAACACCGGAATTCCGTTTCGCGTCGCGTTGGTACCAACGGCCATCCCCGCGACGATGCCGACGATGGTCTCGCGTATCTCGTCGCCCGCGTCGAACCACTGGAGGTTTTCTTCCACACTCACGCCGTGTTCTTTCACCCACTGAAGCCCGTTCGAGAGGTTTTTGCGGTGATTTCGAAGGAGCCTGCGCGCCCTATCGAGTGCGCGGTCGCGCTCGCCGAGACAGACTGCGAGACCCACGTCCGCCCGGTCGTAGCGCGCCGTCGCGTTCAGGAGCGTCGAAAACTCGCTCACGTCGCGAAGTTCGGTTCCTTCTTTCTCGCGGGAGAGTACGTAGGTCGTCCCTACGAGGTCGTCGATGCGCGAGGCGGGAACGCCGCTGGCGATGGCGCGGCGCATCAGTGCGCTGGCGAGCGTCTGTCGCTCGTCGCCGGTGAGGTCGACCCACCGTTTCCACTCGCCGTCGTCGTCACGGCACGGAACGTCGAGTTCGGTCAGGAACTCGATTGCGCCGGCTTCGTTGTTCGAGATGCCGGGGATGCGAACGTCAGTCGCATACTGGAGCAGCTTTGGGAGGGCACGGGTCTGGCGACCGTAGATACGAAGGTCGGTTCCTTCTTCGACGACGCCGGCTTCGACGCCCTCGTCGACGATGCCCGTGTTGGCTCCGTGGAGTTCGCCGTTCGAGTCCTGCATGTCGCCCACCGCCCCGACGACCGCGAGAGCCGCGAGGTCTCGATTGTCTCCGCCCGCCGGTTCGAGCGCGCGAGCGAGGACGTAACTCGCGCCTGCCCCGGAGAGTTCGGTCGCGCCGTCGAGTCCGAACCGAAGCGGGTTCAGGTGGTGTTCGGTCTCGACGCCGTCGGCGGGTTGGTGGTGGTCAGCGATGACCGGGTGGAAGTCGCCCGCGTCCTCGTACTCGACGATGATATCGAGTGGGCCACTGCCGAAGTCGGTGAAGAGAACGGTGTCGTAGTCAGTGGCGGCGATATCGGCGACGGCCGCCTCGTCGAGTTGGCGACAAAACACCGTCTCGAACGGGATTCCGGCGCGTTCGAGTGCCGCCGAGGCGATGCCAGCGCTCGTCAACCCGTCGGCGTCGATGTGCGAGGCGAGAAGCACCCGGTCGGCGTCGCGGAGTCGGTCCGCACACGCCGCTGCGTGCTCGGTGAGTTCGGGGACGGGTCCGTCCATCAGTTCGATACTCACGTCGTCACCGGCATAAACGCTGGTAGTTCGGTGGTGATACTCCACGGTCGGACGTCGTCGTACATGGGCCGGGATTGCGCCGTTTCAGTACAAAAATGTCCGCCAGCAATGGACACGGGGGTGCTTTTCAGAGTCGCCGTCTCACCACGAACAGGAGCGCGGTCGCAAGGACCGTCGAGGCTGCGACGAGCGCCCATCCGGCCCCGTAGCCGACGAACTGGACTACGGTTCCGAAAAGTGGCGGTGCGAGCAGGCCGCCGATGTTGAGCGCGGTTTGTCCGCCGGCAGTCGCTGCTCCAATGTCGCCGTCGTCGACGACGGCGCTCAGACACGAGTAGAAGACACCGGTCGAACCGTGGATGGTGAGGCCGAGCGCGACGAACACGGCGACTGAGAGCGCGAGCGACCCGCCCGTCACCGCGAGGAGGGCGAACAGACCGACGGAACCGGCGAGTTGGACGAGCGCGACTGTCGCCGCCCCGCGCGCCCCGCCGAGTCGGTCGGCGAGGCTTCCGGCACCGATGCGGCCGATACTGCCGGTCACCTGCGTCGCCGCGAGGACGCCGCCGGCGATAGCGGGACCCTGCTTGACCACGTCCTGCACGTAGAGAACGGTGTAGCCGGGCAACGAGA
>NZ_JBZRPK010000332.1:0-3225 GCF_058382125.1 Haloferax sp. s1 | reverse complement strand
TCGCCGTCGTGAACGCGAGGCGACGAACATGCCTTCGCTAGAGTATTCGAAAGCAGTAGACCTCACGGAGACGTTAGAGCGGCGATTAGCTGATTCCCTCGACCCCGATTTTACAGTCAGTCGGCGTGCTGTACTCGGTGGACTCGGTCTCGCTGGCGGTGCGGCACTGACGGGTCTCGGTCGAGCGGACGGCGACCCTCACGCAGGCAGCCACGAAGACAGTTCCCACGGAAAATTCGGCACCGTTGGGGAATACCGAAACCTCGACTTCGACCCGCACGACTTTCTCACGCAGTTCAACACGGGTCGTGGGGAACAGGCGAACGTCCCGCAGGACATCTACGAGGAGAACGGTCGAACTGTCCGCGAGTTCGAGTTTACGGCTGTCGATACGACAGTCACCGTCGCACCGGGTATCGAGTTCCCAGCGTGGGCGTACAACGGGCAGGTTCCCGGTCCGACGCTTCGGGTGGTCGAAGGCGACCTCATTCGACTGAAATTCTCCAACTTCGGGCGACACGCACACACCGTCCATCCGCACCTGCGGAACCTCAACCCGCGGATGGACGGCGTCCCAACGAACGGGCCGGGCGTCATCGACACGGACGAATCGTTCACCTACGAGTGGATTGCCCAACCAGCGGGGAGCCACTTCTACCACTGCCACTCGCTCCCGCTGAAAGAGCACATCCACCGAGGTCTCTACGGGTCGATTATCGTCGACCCCGACCCCGAGCGCGTCGCCGACCGTCCCGAGGAGTACTGCGAGTTCCACTCCTCACAAATCACCGATGAACTCCGCGAATCACTCGTCGCAGAGGCCAAGACCCGGAACCACGAGTACCCGGAAAACGACGCCGTCAACGAGATGGTGATGGTGATGAACGGGTTCGACACGAACTTCGACGGCGACAACGAGGTCTACGCTGTCAACACCCGCGCATTCGCCTACGGCGTCGGCCAAACCGACGGTAACGGTAACTGGCAGGCCGGCGAGACGAAACGCCCGATTCAGATTGATAAGACGAAGCGCCAACGGGTGTATCTCCTCAACATCATCGAGTTCGACCCCATCAACTCGTTCCATACGCACTCGCAGTTCTTCGACTACTACGACCACGGAACGACGCTGACCCCGACGCTGAAGAACGTCGATACGGTCATGCAGTCTCAGGCGCAGCGGGGAATCATCGAACTGGACTACTCGACCCACGAGTCGGGACTGTACATGTTCCACGCCCACCAGTCGGAGTTCGCCGAACTCGGCTGGATGAGCTTCTTCGAGGTGGTCTAAATGGGGCGCAAAAACACCGACAGCGGAGCGAAAGCGAGCAACCCGAACACCGACGGCGGAACGGGCGTGACTCGAACCGAGCGTCCGCTGGGGCTTCCCCGATGGGTCGCGGCACTGCTTCCGCTCGTCCTCCTAGGTCTCATCGTGGGTGGATTCTTCGCAGCCACACCGTTCGCATCGCTCGATACCCGCGGCGAACCGCTCCCCGACGTGACGGTGACGCACACGACGCTCCCGAACGACGAGACGGTCGTCGTCCACGTCACGAACAACGGGCCGGACGCGGGGACCATCTCGCAGGTCCTCGTCGGCGAGGCGTACTGGAGTTTCGACGTTCAGGGCACGGATGGTGACAACACGCTCGCGCCCCGCGAGAGCGCACAAGTCGTCATTCCGTACCACTGGAACCCTGGTTGGGACCTCGAAGTCGCATTGCTGCTTTCGGACGGGAGCACGGTCCACCACACCATCGTCGCACCCAGCGAGTCGCCGGGGCTGACGACTGACCTTCTGCTGACGATGGCCGTCGTCGGCCTGTTCGTCGGTGTCATCCCCGTCGCGCTCGGAATGCTCTGGTTCCCGTTCTTGCAGTCGATGAGCGACCGGTGGCTCCATGCGATTCTCGCCTTCTCGGCGGGCATCCTCGCCTTCCTCGCCATCGACGCGGGGTTCGAGGCGTTCGAACTCGGAGAACAGGTACCCGGCGCGTTCGAGGGAACGGCTCTCGTCGCGCTCGGTATCATCGGCGCGCTGCTCGCAGTGCAGTCCGTCAGCGCGTGGCGGAAAGAGAGAGCGGACGCCGGTGATTCGCGCGCACAGAGCGGACTGTGGGTCGCCTACCTCGTCGCACTCGGTATCGGCCTGCACAACCTCGCCGAGGGGTTGGCAATCGGGAGTTCGTTCGCACTTGGTCGCGTCTCACTCGGCGCGTTCCTCGTCATCGGCTTCATGCTTCACAACGTGACCGAAGGCCCGGCCGTCGTCGCACCCATCGCGCGCGGCGAGCGCCCGCACATCGCGCACTTCCTCGCGCTCGGCGTCCTCGCGGGTGCACCCGTCATCGTCGGTGGGTGGCTCGGCAGCCTCGCCTTCTCGCCGACGCTCGGGGCGTTCTTCCTCGCCGTCGGCGTGGGCGCAATTTTGCAGGTCATCTGGGAACTTCGCGGGATGATTCGCCGCAGTGGACGGGTGTCGTCGGCGCTGAACCTCGTTACGTTCCTCGTGGGACTCGTCGTGATGTACGTGACCGACCTGTTCGTCGCACTCTAACCACCGGGGCCTCTCACCATGAACCGACGACGACTCCTCCGACTCGGCGGCGCGACGCTCGTCGCAATGATTTCCGCGGGCTGTTCGGCCACCGGCAGGTCTGGCGGGGTGAAGCGCGTTTCCATGACCGACGACTTCGGCTTCGACCCGGAGCGTCTCACTGTTAGCACCGGGACCACGATTCGGTGGGTAAACGACAGCGATATCGTTCACACGGTAACGGCCTACGAAGACGAGATTCCAGACGACGCCACCTACTTCGCCAGCGGTGGCTTCGAATCGGAGCGGGCCGCACGAAACGAGTTGACTGGCGGGCTGATTGGTCCGGGAGGTGCGTACGAACATACCTTCGACGTTCCCGGTACCTACGAGTACTACTGCATCCCGCACGAGAGTTCGGGGATGGTCGGGTCCATCGTCGTCAAATAATCCGGTTCTCAGGTAGTTCGTGACGGAATCTCGTCCGGGTGGTTCGTGACGGAATCTCACCTAGGTGGTCCGCGGTGATACCCAAGCACGTTCAGAACCCGGTGAACCGGCTGGATAACACCGACCGACCGACCCCACCGATACAGTCGCCGACGGAGCGACCCATCCATGACTGTCGCGTATCGCTTCGGATACTCCGTCTTGAGTCGGTGTTCGAGGGCCGGGTCGAACGC
>NZ_JBZRPK010000333.1:0-3231 GCF_058382125.1 Haloferax sp. s1 | reverse complement strand
CGGGTTCGTCTTCCAGAGCTTCTACCTCATTCCGACCCTGACGGCACTGGAGAACGTGGAGATGCCGAGGATGCTCGACAAAACGCCCGTGAAAACGCGCGAGCGTGCGAAAGACCTGCTCTGCCGAGTCGGTCTCGACGACCGACTCGACCACTATCCGGACGAACTCTCCGGTGGGCAGAAACAACGAGTTGCCATCGCACGGTCACTGATAAACGACCCAGCGATTCTGTTGGCGGACGAACCGACAGGGAATCTCGACAGGGATACCGGCGACCAAATCCTCGCCCTATTCGACGAACTTCGCGCCGAAGAGGACGTTGCTGTCGTTACGGTCACCCACGACGCGTACGTCGCCGACGAAGCCGACCGTGTGGTGAACCTAGTTGACGGAGTCATCGAAGACGCAGGTGAGACGGAGCCGAGAGAGGAGATCAAACAGTGATACCGGCGAGAGCGCAACCCCGGCAGCTATCAGCTGGTGAGACAGTCATCTCGGAGCGACAGTGTATTAGATCCGCACTGAGAGGTGAACGTTCGTGAGTTGGCTCCGTCGCCTTGTAGCGAGGTTCCCAACCGTCCTCTTGGCCCGGAGGAATCTCTCGCGTGCCACTGCCCGGTCGACGCTCGCGATAGTCGCAATCGTCATCGGCGTCGTCGCAATCGGAACGATTGGTGCGGGTGGTGAAGCGTTCAAGCAGGATCAAATGGAGGCGTACGAAGGGTTCGGTGGAACTGCGACCGTCAGTCCCGTCTATCATGAGAACGAAAACGGGAGCCTGACCGGCGGGTTCTCGGACCACGATATCAACCGGATGCGTCAGACGACCGACGGAGCGACGATTCTCCCCGTTGTCGAGCGCTGGGATGCGGTCGTCAGAACACCGTCGGGAGAGACTATCGTCACAGCACAAATAAAAGGACTCGATAACCTCGGACGGTTCTATGAGGCGCAGTCCGGGACGATTCCGGACAACTGGCGACGGAGCGTCGTCATCGGATCACGGGTCGCAGAGAACAATGACATCCAGACGGGAGACCAAGTGACTGTGGCGGTAAACGGGAGCTTTGCCCGTTCCTTCCGTGTCGCAGCGGTTCTCGAACCGCAAGGCTTTGCCGACCAGTTGCAGGCCGACCGTGCCGTGTTCGTTCCGGTCAAGCAGTTCGAGGACCCCGAGTACGACAGCGTAATCGTCAGCGTCGACTCACGGACGGGCTCGATAGGCAAGGCTTCCAAAAGCCTCGAAACGGAGTTCAATACGCGACGGCGGAACATCGCGGTTTCCGAGGTCCAAGAACAGCGAGACCAGTTCGAACGGATGTTCGAGACCATCAACAAGTTCCTCATCGGCGTCGGGTCAATCTCGCTACTCGTCGCCGCCGTCACGATTGCAAACACGATGCTGATGTCGGCAATCGAACGTGAGCGTGAAATCGGCGTGATGCGGGCAGTTGGATACCCAAAGACGGCAGTTATTAGCCTCCTCCTCTCCGAATCCGCTATCCTCGGAATGGTCGGCTCCGCAATTGGAGTCCCGATTGCACTCGGTATCGGGATGGGGCTCAATCAGCTCCTCGTCGGCGACCCACTCGCGTTCACGACCGCAGGATTGCAGTACATCGGCATCGGAGCGCTCTTCGGTATCGGTACGTCCGTATTTGCTGGTGTGTACCCCGCCTGGAAGGCGGCGAACAAACGACCTGTAGAGGCGCTGGACTGATGCAACGAAATCACGACACCCACGAAATCAACGCATCGAACGAGTCGCGAGGTGAGCGACGATGAGCTGGCTCTACCGAATCGTGGGTCGATTCCCGAGACTCGTCATCGCCCGTCGGAATATCTCGCGGGCGAAAGCTCGGTCGATACTCGCAGCCGCCTCCATCCTCATCGGTGTCGTCGCAATCGGTGCGATTGGAGCAGGCGGCGCGGCGTTCAAACAGAGTCAACTCCAGAACATCCAGGACCAAGGCGCGACGAACGTCTTCGTCTCTCCGGGATTCGATATGGAAGGGTCGTACTTCGACCAAGAAGACCTAAAGGCAATAGACGAGACAGTCGGTCCAGCCGGAATCGTCGCGACGAGAAGCGGGGAGATGGAGATCATCAAGCGGGACGGTACCCGTGAGGGGATTTCGGTTACCTATCTCGATAACCCTCGAAAGACACGCGAGGTAGAACGAGGGCAGATTCCCGACAACTGGCGACAGAGCGTCGTCGTTTCCCACGACTTTGCCGATGAGCGTGACATTACCCCGGGTGAACGGGTCAAACTCGTCTCAGAAGAGGAAACCGCGGCCGGAACGGTCGAGACCGAACACACGTATCGCGTCGTCGCCGTACTGGCGGAAGCCCGGTCGTTCGGGTGGAGTGAAATCTATCTCCCCATCGAACAAGCCGAAGACAGACAGTACAGTCAAGTTCGGGTGACAACGAGCTCGACTGACAGAGCGGAGGCCGTCGCAGAAGCACTCCGTGACCGCTTTAACGACCGAAAAGACAAACTCCTCGTCTTCGAACTCACCTCGCTCGTCCGTATGTTCAAGACCATCGTGAACGGGATTAACACGTTCCTCGCGGGATTGGGGTCCATCTCACTGCTCGTGGCCGGCGTCTCGATTACGAACACGATGCTAATGGCCGTCATCAAGCGCCGCGAGGAAATCGGCGTACTACGGGCGGTAGGATACAGCAAGGGAGATATCGTACAGATTCTCCTTCTCGAATCGGTGCTGTTAGGCGCACTCGGGTCGGGTGTCGGAATCGTAATCGCTATCGGAGTGGCGTTGGTGGCGAACTCGATGTTCCTTGGTGACCCGTTTGCCTTCACGCAGTCCGCACTGCTGTACTTGGCCGGGGCGATAGCATTCGGGATTTTGACGAGCTTGCTCGCCGGTGTGTACCCGGCGTGGCGAGCAGCAAACGAACGGCCCATCGACGCGCTGCGGGGGTGAGTTCCCCAACATCGTTCACCCTTGAATATTGAAGAATCTGTTTTGTGTCTTTCAGTAAACAGTCGGTCGCGTGGAGCTGGACGGCGAACGCCCTGACGGTCTTTCGCTCAGGGAGACAGAAGCGATTCTGCGACTCCTCGGCGTAGAACGCTCGTTCAAGCAATCTTTCAGTAGGTACACCGGCTGGCTGACAGCGTTTCCGACCCGCCGAAGCGACGTCGAGGCGGGTCGCGGTCGACGAGACCGCTGTCAAGATCAACGGAGAGTTGTCTTGGT
>NZ_JBZRPK010000334.1:0-3241 GCF_058382125.1 Haloferax sp. s1 | reverse complement strand
TGTTGTCGAGAGTGGGGCTGATCCGCACGCTCGCTTACTGAGCAATGGTCGAATAGTTCTATCGAGCAAGTGTCGGGAGTAAGCGGCGATGTCGATGTCGGCGATAGAAGAGAGTCCTTCCTTTTCGGCGGTTCGTTGCATCCCGAGTTCGATGGGGTCGTCCACGACGATGACGTACGCTTCCATGTCTTCGACGCCAATGCGGTCGGCTGCGAGGACGCGGTGGTGACCGTCGGCGAGCAGTAACGTCCCTTTGTTGTCGATGACGACGAGTGGTTCGGCAAGCCCGCGTTCGAGTTCGTACTTCCGGCCCTCGAGTTCGTCGGCGTACACCCGCGCTTGCGTCGGAATGAGCGACGAAAGTGAGACGGTGCGGCGTTCTTGGTGGACCGTGATACCGTGAATCTGTTCGAGCGTTCGCATGAGTTTGCCCACTTTCTCCGGCGTCGCTCGCTCGATTTGACTTCGAATCACGTCCGTATTCGAGATGATGCCGACGAGGTTACCTGCATCGTCGACGACCGGTAATTTCTGGATGCCAGACCGGAGGATGACTCGTGCGGCGTCGGTCACGTCCATCTGGGGGTGTGCGACGACGAGGTTCGTCGCCATTACCGTCTCGATGCTCTCGTCATCGTTCGAAAGGAGGATGTCGCGGGCAGTGACGAATCCTTCTGCCTTGCGCCCATCACAGACGGGGAATCCGTTGTGTCCGTCGCTCTCGGCGATACGGCGAGCCACGTCCGCGACCGTATCGCTCGGAGAGACGGTCTGGACCTCGCGCGTCATGTACTCCTTGACGGTCGCTTTGGTACTCATCTTCCCCGAGGTAGGGCGAGCGTGGGCAAAAACGTGTGGGAGCTTACTCGTCAAGTGAATACTCGAAGGTGACATCTATGTCGAGTTCCGGCGTTGGTGTTGTGTACTCTAACGTCTCGAACAACTGACCGGCGACGATATCCGTGACGATGGTCGCAAGCGACTCGCGTGAGTCGTCGCCGACATCGGCTAAGATACCGAGCGGTATCTGTGCACCTGCCATATCGGCGTGGCCGCCAGCGCTCCCGATAGTGCCGAGAGCCTCCCGGAACGTCTCTCCGAGGTCTACACGCGCGCCGCGGGCGCGTCCGGAGACGTACACCGTCCCGTCCATCAACCCGTAGACGACCGTGACCTCGACGCCTTCCATTCCGAGGAGGTAGTCGGCAGCCTGCGCAAGCGCGTCTCGTTCACGGATATCGCCAACGTTCGTGGTGAGAATATCCCCACGAACGTCGCGGTTCGAGATAGCTCGGGCGAGCGTCTCCATGGTCTCCGAAGTCATACTCGGCGTCTCGACGCGCTCTAACAGGTCGGAATCGACGTGCGGAACGAGATACGCCGCGGCCTCGAAGTCGGCGTTCGAAACCTCCCGTGTGAAGTCGTTCGTGTCCACACGAATCCCGAACAGGAGAGCGGTCGCGACTGTCGTTCCGGGGACGATACCGAACTGTTCGAGGTACTCGGTGAGAAGTGTACTCGTCGAACCGACACCCCGCCTGAGGTCCACGTACGCCGCCTCGACGGGTGCTCGGGGAGGATGATGGTCAATGACGATGTCGATGTTTGTGTCGGTTGGAAGTCGGTCGTTGACGCCGGGGCGTGAGTGGTCGACAAGCGCATACCCAGCATACTCGTCGTCTTCGGGGACTTCGTCAAGGACACGCAGATCGAGGTCGAGGAGGTTCACGAGCGCCCGATTTTCCTGATGGGAGATGTCTCCGAAGTAACAGACATCTGATTCCACGTTCACTCGTTTGGCAATCACCTGTAGCGCCAAGGCGGCAGCAATTGCATCCGGGTCCGGATTGTCGTGCATCACCACGGCGAGCGGGCCATCAATATTTCGAAGGACCTCCATCAGTCGAGTGAGTCGCTCGGTGTGTGACGTCCCGACGGCGTCGAGAATCCGGTCTGTGACGATTCGACGCGAGTCGATGATCTCGTCGGCGATGTGTTCGATATCTTCCCGGACCGACGGTTCGGGGTCGTCAGCGAGAGACACGATGAGTATGGCTTCGGGGAACCGCTCGTGGGCAGCGACCGCTGCATTGAGGTTTAACTCCGATGACTGTCCGCCGACAACGACGATGTCGGCGTCATCTGGATAGTGTGTCGGGTCCGCCGGGTTACCCGCCGTCGCAGTGATTCCATCTGCACGGAGGTCTTCGGCCCGACCTTCTCGGTCAGTGATAACGGTAACCGATCCGGGCCTCGCGGCGAGCGTTCCGACGAGGTCCCCCCCAACGGAGCCACACCCGAGGACCAGTCGACGTACCATACTCTCACCTCGGTCTCCGACCGCAAAACCCTACCGTCATCCTACCCGGCGATGATATTATGTCATGTCGACCCATGCCACAATATAGGATGGAACTCGAATCTCAGCTGCTTCCGGAGTCACGCGCCGAGTCGTTCGTCCGAGCCTGTCGAACCACCGCCGGCGACGACCTCCGAAGTGTGACCTACTTCACGCACGACCGTTGCGAACAGGTTTACCTCCGGTCTGACCTCGAAGCGGACGCTGATTTGGCTGGCTTCGTCGAACACGAGACCGACGGATTTCAGGCGCGAACCGCCTATCGAGGGTCCGAACTCGGTGACTACCAGTACACTATCCGAGCGTTCGAACACGGGTATTTGACGCGCGTCACAGTGGCCGATAAGGGAGTCTTCGTCACGACTGATGGACTGACCCTTCGCCGCTCGAAAGAACTCGCGTCAGCGCTCTCGGAGCTACTGGATTCGAAATAAGAAAAACGAAATCTGATTTTTTAACGACAGGCCGTCGGTGCGCTCAGAAGAGCGCCGCAGCGACGGTCTGTGCCGTCTCGATGACAGGCTGGAAACCGGGCAGGAGCAGGACCGTCCCGACCGCGGCGAAGATAATCGCCACGTACAGGCCGACCGGCTGACTGCCGATTTCGAGCGACTTCGACGGCTCTTCGATCCACATCGCCTTGACGACACGGCTGTAGTAGAACAGCGACAGCGCGCTGTTGACCGCGCCGACGGCAGCGAGCCACCAGAAGCCGGATTCGATGGCCGAGTAGAACAGGGCGTACTTCGAGACGAAGCCGCCGAACGGCGGCAGCCCTGCAAGCGAGAACATGAAGACGGTCATCGCCGTTGCGGCGATGGGTGCCTTCGATGCGATGCCGTTGTAGTCCGCGAACGTTCGGCCGCTGCCCCACTTTTCGAC
>NZ_JBZRPK010000335.1:0-3244 GCF_058382125.1 Haloferax sp. s1 | reverse complement strand
GTACAACCTCGGAAAGGAGACCCTCATTCGCGTCAGTCTCTCGGCCGCCTTTCTCGTCGGCGCGTACGCCTTGACATCGGTTCTCGGACGGTTTATTAAGGAAATCGCGAGTACACGCCCCGAGATATCCGACCACCAGCGCGAGATAATCTATCGTCTCGCACAGGTCACGACGTATCTCGTCGCCACCGCTGTCGTTCTCGGTATCTGGGAGGTAAATCTCGGTGGTCTCCTCGTCGGTGCCGGGTTCCTCGGCATCGTCGTCGGTATGGCCGCGAGACAGACGCTCGGCGCGCTCATCGCCGGGTTCGTGCTGATGTTCTCTCGGCCGTTCGAAATCGGCGACTGGGTCGAAGTCGGAAATCACGAGGGTATTGTCACCGAAATCACGGTCGTGAACACGCGAATCCAGACGTTCGACGGGGAGTTCGTGATGATTCCCAACGACGTGGTGAGTTCCGAGAGCCTCGTCAACCGGAGTCGAAAAGGACGACTCCGCCTCGATATCGACGTCGGTGTCGACTACGAAACCGACCTCGACCACGCCGCATCGGTGGCGCAGGCCGCCGTCGAAGAGCTCGACGAGGTGCTGTCGGTGCCGAAACCGCAGGTGGTCGCCAAGCAGTTCGGCGATTCAGCTGTCGTGCTCGGCGTGCGCCCGTGGATCGACCGCCCGAGCGCCCGCCGCCGATGGCGCGCACGAACCGCCGCCATCGGAGCTATCCACGAGGCGTTCGCCGACGAGAACATCACCATCCCGTTCCCGCAGCGCGAACTCTCGGGACGAGAGCAATCGGGGGCGGTTCCGCTCACCGACGGGCCGTCTACGGCAGCGCCAGAGGCCGACGGCGGCGTCGGCAAGACGGAAGACGCCGACGCAGTAGGTGATGACAGATGACCGACCTCGCCGAACGCCGCGGTATGAACACGTCCGTATACCAACCGGCTGAAGACTCCGGACTTCTCGCGCAGGCGGCGCTCGGCCGCGTCAGTGGGCGCGTCCTCGAAGTCGGAACCGGTTCGGGGTGGGTCGCCGCACAACTCGCCGAGAAGACGGACGCCGAGGTTGTCGCAAGCGACCTGAATCCGCACGCATGCAAGCAGGCCGCCGAGCGGTCCGCATCCCTCCGCGCCGACGGGGACCGCGGCTTCGAGGTTGTCCGCGGGAACCTCGTCGAACCGTTCCGCGACGACTCGTTCGACGCGGTGGCATTCAACCCGCCGTACCTCCCAGAAGACCTCGAAGCGGCCCGAGACGACTGGATGGAAGTCGCACTCACCGGTGGCGAAGACGGCCGCGAAATCATCGACCCCTTCCTCGACACCGTCGGTCGCGTCCTCAAACCGGGCGGTGAGGTGTTCCTTCTCGTAAGTAGCCTCACCGGCTACGACGAGGTGCTCGCCCGCGCCGAGTCGAACGGCTTCGGCCACGAGGTCGTCGTTCAGGAGTCCTACCCCTACGAGACGCTCACAGTTCTCGCACTAAAATAACTGGCGTGCATTTGTCGATACAGGAAATATTATACTCCGTCATTTCTTAGCGGCGAGTGATGACTGAACTCGTCTCGACTACACCGGGATTGTATCCCCTCCCGGATTGGGCGAAGCAAGACCTCTCAGACCTCAAAGGGCACCAGAAACACGACCTCATCTCCGGCGACGAGGGCGCGGACATCGTAAGCGCGTACGAGCGCGCCCGCGAAGAAGTCGTCTCGGAGCAGGTCGACGCCGGTCTCGACCGCGTCGTCGAGGGCCAACTCCGCTGGGACGACATGCTCGCGCATCCGCTGACCGTCCACGAGAACGTCGAGACGGGCGGCATCGTCCGCTACTACGACAACAACAACTTCTACCGCGACCCGCAGGTCCGCGGCGAACTCACCTTCTCCGGTGACGTCGCGGCCGAACTGGACGCGACTGCCGACCTCCTCGGCGACGAGTCGCTACAGGCCGTCCTCCCCGGCCCGTACTCCCTCGCGGACCTCGCGACCGACGAGCACTACGGCGACGACGCCGAGTTCCTCGACGCCGTCGGCGACTTCCTCGCCGGCGAAGTTGACGCCTTCCCGGAACACGAGACGCTGTTCCTCCTCGAACCCTCTCTCGTGTTCTCGCCGCCAGGCGAAGACATCGACGCACAGGTCCCCGAAGCAATCTCCGCCGTCGCCGACGCGACCGATGCAAACGTCGTCGTCCACACTTACTGGGGCGCACTCGAAGAGAAAGTCTACGCGCACCTGATGGACGCCGATGTCGACGCGCTCGGGTTCGACTTCGTCGCTGGCGACCGCGACCAGACGCTCTACAACGTCAACGAGTACGGTACGAAAGACGACATCGCCCTCGGTCTCGTCGACGGCCAGAACACGCTGGTCGAAGACCCCGAGACAGTTCGCGAGCGCGTCGAGTGGACCCTCGACCACGTTCAGAGCCAGACCTTCGACACCGCCTACGTGACCACCAACACCGAACTGTTCTACCTGCCGGAGAACCGCGCCACGGAGAAACTCGCCGCCCTCGCCGCTGCGACCGAGGAGACACAGGAGGTGGAAGCATGAGCCGAAACGTCCAGAACCGCGAGCAGTTCCGCCCCGAGGGCCACGAAAACGAACATTTCCTGCTCACGACGGTCGTCGGGTCGTACCCGAAGCCCAAGTGGCTCAACCGCGCGACCGACCTCGCGGAGGACCCCGATTCGAAGTTCACAGAAGAGCACCTCCACGAGGCGCACGACGACGCGTGCCGGGCTATCGTCGACGAACACGAACGCGCCGGTCTCGACACCGTCGTCGACGGCGAGATGCGCCGCAACGAGATGGTCGAATACTTCGCCCACCGCATCCCGGGCTACGAGTTCAACGGCCCGGTGAAAGTGTGGGGCCACAACTACTTCGACAAGCCCTCGGTCATCGGTGAAGTCGAGTACGACGAACCGTGGCTGGTCGACGAGTTCGAATTCACCCGCAACGCCGCTTCCCGCCCGGTCAAGGTGCCAATTACGGGTCCGTACACCCTCGCCAGTTGGTCGTTCAACGAGCACTACGACTCGGAAGCAGAACTCGCGTACGCGCTTGCCGACCTCGTCAACGAGGAAATCGAGCAACTCGTCGAGGCGGGCGCGACGTATATCCAAATCGACGAACCCGCGCTGGCGACGACGCCAGACGACCACGCCATCGTCGGGGAGTGTCTCGAACGCTTCGTCGCGGGCGTCCCCGACGAGGTTCGTATCGGCCTGCACGTC
>NZ_JBZRPK010000336.1:0-3263 GCF_058382125.1 Haloferax sp. s1 | reverse complement strand
TTTGAACCGTTTGTCGAGTCCGAAGCAAGCGCACGTCGAGCGAGCGAGAAACTCCACGAGATCTTTCGCGACGGTGTCACCGTCTATGGTGACGCGGAGTTCCAACATGTCCGGACGGCGGTGATGACCGATGAGTAGTACTCGAATCGAGACGCTCGTTGATGAAGTGCAAGCCGCATTCGACCATCTACGATTGAATCTGGACTTGAGACGAACGAAGCAGATATCCTTCAGTTGCGGAAGTCATGTCGTCTCCTCGCTGGTGCGACGGTGCTTCTAGAACAGGGCTTCTACACACTCGTGATTGAGGCGTCGTTCGTCGCGATTGAGCGTGTGATTGAATTCAAACTGCTCGAGGGAGGTCTCGAACCTCGTGACCTCCCCGGTACACATCCAGGTGTGTATACAGAAGCGGCGAGACGCGGTATTATCTCGCACCATGTCGCTGAGAATCTCCAGGACCTCTGGCGGAATCACCGCGCCAAAACCTACTATCAGGATGGGCTTGCTTCAAAAAGCCGTGCGGAGAAACTGTTCGAACTCGCACGAGAGACACACGAATACGTAGTCAACTACCCCGCCCTAACGTTCGCTAATGCTCACGTTTGAGGACGGGGCTTGTCCGTGGACTCGCGCTCTAACCGAATCTCGGTGGGCGGTATAATCGCCACTCGCGTTCAGCGTCCCGGACTTCAGGGCCAGTTGACCGTGACCCAACCCAGAGGGACGTTTGCCCTCTGGTAAAGTTACCAATCGCATCCCGATATTTTTCGCCGCGTTGTAATCACCGTCGTACTCCTGTCCACAATCGTTGCACTCGAACCAACCGGTCTTGGAATCCCGGTTCGTGCTGGATTGGTGGCCGCACCGAGAACACGTTTGGCTTGTAAATGCCGGGTTCACCGCGACGAGTTCGATGCCGTATTCTTGGGCTTTGTACTCGATTTGGTCTTGCAGGAGTCGGAACGCCCAGTTGTGCATCTGACGCTTTACTTGTCGATTCTGATTCGACATGCGCTCACGGATGTTGGTGAGGCGTTCGACGGCGATGTATCCGCAGTCGTGTGCGAGGGCTTCTTCGACTACGCCGCGAGAAATCGCGTGGAGTTGGTTCAGCACGAAGCGGTTTTCTCGCCCCGACACCCCTTCGAGTGTCCGTTGGCGGAGCAAGTGCCTTTGTGCTGTAAGGCTCTCCGAACGCGGAAATAGTGATTCTGCCCCCACAACAAGTCGCCGCCATCGAAGAATCGTCCCGTACTGGTGACGGCGACATTCTTCAAGTTCAAGTCCACGCCCAACACACGGTCGCTCTCCACGGATTCCACCTCTTTCCGAACGACGATGTGGAGGTAGAACGCATCCTCGTCTTCGCGGTAGTGGAGCGTTCCCATCCGCTTCTCGTAGTCGTCGTCATCGAAGTAGGATTTCTGGTAGTCTCCGAGAACGTAGTCCACGGCGACCCGACCGTTGACAGTTGAGAGGGTGGCTGACCTGTCTTTGATGGTCAGCGTGCGCTTGTCGTACACCGCTGATGGTTGGGTGTATCGGGGGACGGGGCGACTGTTGCCTTTCTTCCAGTCTGCGACGGTACTCTTGAGCATTTCAACGGCTTTCGAGTAGGCCCGAACGCAGAGGTTGGCTGGGAGGTCGGTTTCGTCTCTGAGGTCGTAGTACACTTTGTCGTGTATTTTGGACTTGTTGAGAACGAAGTACCCTGACTCGTCCCTACCGTTCTGGACGGTGTAGTTGACGGCGTGGTTGAACTGTTCGATGGTCTGATGGAGGTCGTCCCGCCGGTCGTCAGGAACAGCGAGTTTGACGGGAACCGTTCGGTCAACCTCCATTACAACTTCACATACGAAGCAACCATTTATAAAGCATGTGGTTGGAGTGGGATGTGCCGGCTCCTCCCCTCCCTACTCGTTCACTCACTCCGTTCGTTCACTCCTTGAGGAAGGGGCCTCCGCCTTGAACCGAAGGTGAACCAATCCACAAAGAAATACGAGTGCATTTGCTAAGTAGGGGGATACCACCGGTTCAGGAATTCTGCTTTGGATTCTGAGGGACGATTTCATAGACTCACGGGACACCCACCACCGTTTCAGTATCTCTCCGGAGTCATGGATGGGGCCGGGGCCAGAACACTACTCACAGTTGGTTAGTCTCGCTGACTGAGCGCGTATTTTATTGCGCCGGCGATGGGCGCCGGCGCAGGGGGTCGGACAGACTTCGACTCCTGAGTCGGCGAGGTGACGACGAATGCACCAGATAATCTACGCACTCGTGACTGCATCGACAACAGACGACGCCCTCTCACGGGCCGCCGACGTGTTCAACCAACTGGTGGGTGCTGCCCCGCACGCCGAGTCGGTGTTCGACTACTATGTGACGTTTGATGACGACTCGACAACGGTCGCCGGCAGCGCCCGGTGGGGTGACCTCCCGGTTGCAGAACCTGTTGACTCAGAAGACGGCCAGGAACTCCTCGAGCGCGGGTGGCAGGCGACGACACGCGAGTTCAAGCGAAACCTCGAGCGTGTTCGAGAGGGCGTTGACGACCTTGACGCCGCGGCGATTATGCGCGATGAGGACCTCGTCAGACATGCGTGCCACAATCTCGGGGCGTACCGTGGGCCGGCGGTGTACCTCTACGACGAGTTCGCTGACGGGGTTCGGCACCGCGAGCGACTTGAGCAGCTCGTCGGGTCGAACGACCATCTGTGGATCGTTCCCGCTGATGTCCATTACTGACTTTGGAGGCTGTGGCCAATGGCACTCCTGAGAGAACCGCTTTCTGATCGTGGTACCGCTGTTCGAATCGTCGTCGACGACGCGGCTGACAGCTATCGCCATCGCGTCAAGTACACGTCGCTGTCCAGCGGTGTGGTGACTGACGAGTGGGCTGTGTTCGGTGGGAGCGTCGGCTACGGCGCGACGGAGAGTGAGAGTACATTTCGTCTGTCTCACCGCATGCGACGTCTCACTTGGATTCAACCTCTTTGCGGGCGTCGATGATTATCTGTGGGTCGAGGTCAAGCTCATACTCATAGCGGCGGCCACCTCTCTCACCGTCATTCTGTTCAGACCGCTGCAAGAAGCCAAGCATATGGAGGTCAGAGAGGTGATCTTGAATACTCTTTAGCGTCGTAAGAGGTTCTGAACCCCACTCTTTCGTGACTTGCTCGTAGTACGTTTTAATCTCCTTCGAGCGAGCGGGAGTCTTTTTCTTCTGTTCGAGATGTGCAATTGTTTCAAGAATATAC
>NZ_JBZRPK010000337.1:0-3266 GCF_058382125.1 Haloferax sp. s1 | reverse complement strand
GCACTCACCCCACAGTTGCTGCTCGCATCCGACTTGGTTGACGTGTCTACACTGGTCTCTGAGGCGGTATTGGTCGCAGTACCGGCTTCGACTGCATCATCGACGCTCGTCGCGTCGGTCGACGATGCGGATGGAGACTCAGCTGCTTCGAGTGGCGGCGTCTGTCGGACGCCCGGTGGATGCACACCGACTCCACCCCCATCGGTGTGTACCTGTGCGGTGTTGGCGCTGCCGGTTGTGTCTGCATCTCTGTCTGTACTTGCATCGACAGTCGTCTCTGCGGCTGGCATAAGCTCGATATCGAGTTCGATACGGAGGTGTCCGTCTTCGGACGATTGTCCGGATGGCGTCGAAAACGACAGTCGGTCGGCGTCGATACCGACGGCTGCCGCTACCGGAAACTCGAGTGTGCCGCTTGCGGTCGCGATGCCGTCTTCACTCGACCCCTCGCTCGTAAGTTGGACGTCAGTGAGTGTTCCACTGATACTATGTAACTCCTCGAGCACCTGGGTGAGCTCTTGGATGTTTCTGACCACTCCCATATGGTACCGACCACCACTCAGCTTCTAATTAATCTTTTTGCCGTTACGAGACTGCCAGTAGTGGGCTTCACGGACCGCGTTGTGACATTCCCGTTGAGAATCACAATATCGGATGTCCACGAAATTTGCCGGGTTGACACAGGTGGCGGCTGAAAAATCGGTGTACACCGTACCTATATTCCATCCCAGCCTATCACGTTGTGGTCGAAATTGCAGTGACCACTGGATTCAGGCTCGTGCCGGCCGATATGGCAGTTGAGAACGGCTCCCAGTTCCCATTCCCATTGGACTCTCCGCGTACCATTAGCCGTTCTCGTTGCCAACCTCCGTGCCGAGTACGTTGTGTTGCCGACGTCGCTACTCGGATTTATCCCGAAGCACGACTTCCCCGAGCGTTGTCGTCGCGTCGCAGTCTAATTTCACGCCCGCGTTGAGGCTGGTCTGAATCGCGGTCTTCACGTCGTCGCCGCAGACGACGCCGAACTTGCGACGGCCGGTCGAGGTGAGGTCTCCTTTGACGGGCGTCTTCACGAGTTCGTCGTCGTGGCGCAGGTTCGCAACGGTCGTTCCCGCACCGAAGTTCACGTCGCGTCCGAGGACGCTGTCGCCCACATAGGAGAGGTGACCGACGGTTGCACCCGCCATCAGGACGCTATTCTTGATTTCGACGCTGTGACCGACCTTCGCGTCTTCCGCGACGAGCGTGTTCCCGCGGATGTACGCGTTCGGGCCGACGGTCGCCCCACGACGGATGAGAGCCGGTCCCTCGATGACGACGCCCGCATCGACGGTTGCGCCCGCTTCGACGACAACATCGCCGCGGATGTCGGCGTCGTCGTGGACCTCGCCGGTGAGCGTGCGAGTGACCTCGCCGACTTTCCACTCGTTGGCTTCGAGGAGTTCCCACGGCCGGCCAACGTCCAACCAGCGCTCGAACGGGACAGCCGTCACAGTCGACTCCTCACACGCGCGTTCGAGGACGTCAGTCAGTTCGAGTTCGCCACGCTCGCTTTCGCCGACCTCCAACCACGCTTGTGCATCGTCGGGGAAGACGTACGCTCCCGTGTTGATGAGATTCGACGGCGGGTCTGCGGGCTTTTCGATGACGCCCGTGACGCGGGTATCGTCGCCAGTCTCGTCGGTGTAGAGGACACCGTACTGGGTTGGGTCGTCGACGCGGTACGACCCGACTGCGGGGGCGGACTCGTACAGCCGTGTGAGCGACGGTTCGTCGTAGAGGGCGTCGCCATTCAGCACGGCGAAGGGACCGTCGTCGAGGTGTGGTTCGGCGGCGCGGACGGCATCGGCCGTTCCTCGCTGTTCGGTCTGTTCGGCGTACTCGACGGGGACGCCCGCGTACTCCTCACCGAAGTACTCGCGCACGGCTTCGGATTCGTAGCCGACGACGATGATGAGACGCGATGCGCCGGCATCAACGGCGGTTGCGGCGGTGTGCGCGGCCAGCGGTTTGTCCGCAACGGGGAGCATCGGCTTCGCACGGCGCTCGGTGAGCGGCCGCATTCGCGTTCCCTGTCCGGCAGCGAGGATGACAGTCTGCATACCGATATGTTCTGGAATTAGGTCAAAATACTTGTGGAGATACTGCGCGGGTAACTACCGTGATTTCCGGGAACTCGTGGTCCGGGCTCTCTAAAAAAGATGTACCACTAACCCGCCGACTCAATGACGCTACTCGACTCGGCGAATCAGTTCCTGCACGTCGTTCATATCGAACCGGCCGTTACCGTCGAAGTCGAACGCCGTTGCTTCGGAATCGACGGCGTCCTCGAGTGCGATTTGATAGAGCAACTCGGCGTCTTTCATATCGACGACCCCGTCGCCGTTGACGTCTTCGTAGAGACCGTCGTCGTCAGGGTCGGCGGGGTAGACCGTCTGGCCGTCGACTTCGACTCCACCGGGGAAGGGAATTGATTTTCTTCCCGCGCGCTCGATGTCGATATGTCCAGCGCCGCGGAACGTCTTCGAGTCGTACGGGTCTTCGAGCATACCGTTGTTGTAATCGTCCCTGTCGGTGGGTTCGTCCGTGAAGTAATTCGAATTCGAGTAGGTCGTGTCGATGTGTTTAGCCGTATTCTTGATGTGTGCTTTCACCTGGTCTGGGGCAGCATCTGGGTATTCGGCCATAATGAGCGCAGCAAGCCCCGTGACGTGCGGGGCGGCCATGCTCGTTCCGTGGAGCGTCCCGTACATTCCGGAGCCGACAAGGCCCGCCGACCCTCCGCCAGGACCGATACGGACGAACCCATAGTTGTCGACCTTCGGTGAGAGCGTACTCATGACGCCGTCGAACAGCGTCCCGCGGTATCCGGCGTTCCCGCCCGGTGCGCTCACGTCAAGCGATTTGGGACCGTAGTTCGTGTAATCTGACGGCGTGTGAACCGGTAAAATCGTACCGTAGTCGGGGTTCCCGTCTTCGTCTAGGTCCTTCGGTGCATCCATGTACGAGGGCGCCTCTGAGTACGGTCCGGTCGCAGACACCGTCACCCAACCGGGCTGGCTGCCCTTTCCGGCGTTCGTAATCTGGGGCTCGAACTCGTCGATGTTCGTGTCGTCGTTTCCGGCCGCCTCGATGAGCATCGCGCCGGTTTTGCGTGCCTACCCGCCGGCGCGACGGCACGATTTAACACTCAGATTCTGGCGGTCGCTCGGCGCCCAGGCACTGCTCTGTCCCCGGGTCAGTTTTAGCGCATCGCCGCCCTTGTG
>NZ_JBZRPK010000681.1:0-15243 GCF_058382125.1 Haloferax sp. s1 | reverse complement strand
GGAAGCAGAACCCGGGAATCGGGAGGCGGGGCGGGCCGGTTGGAATGGTGCAGTGTTCGATCTGGATGGTCTCCGACCCCGGCCCCCCACCGCCGTGGGCGATGCGGACGGCGTTCTCGTCTTTGAGCCGCGCGGTTCCTTCGATGAGGTTGACGCCGTTTGCTTTACAGAGCTTTTCGACGCCGCCGGTGAGTTGGTCCACGATGCCGTCCTTCCAGTCGCGCAGTTGCGACATGTCAACGACGGGGTCGGCGTGGATACCCATCTCTTCGGCGTGACCCGCCTGATGGGCGAGGTCGGCGCTCGTGATGAGCGCCTTCGAGGGGATACAGCCGTAGTTCAGGCAGGTGCCCCCGTAGGCCTCCTTCTCGACGAGCGTCGTGTCGAGTCCCTGCTGTGCGGCGCGGATGGCGGCGACGTAGCCGCCCGGACCCGCACCGATGACGAGTACCTCGGTTCCGGTTGCGATGTCTCCGACGACCATTATTCGAGCACCAACAGCTTGGGGTCTTCGAGTAGTTCCTTCACACGGTTCGTGAAGCGAGCACCCTGTGCGCCGTCGACGATGCGGTGGTCGAACGAAAGCGAGAGTGTGAGAACCTTTCGTGGCACGACTTCACCGTCAACCACACGTGGCTTGTCTTTGATGGCTCCGAGCGCGAGAATTGCCACTTCTGGGTAGTTGATGATGGGCGTCGCGTACTCGCCGCCGATGCCGCCGATGTTGGTGATGGTGAAGGTACCACCGCGCATCTCTGCGGGCGAAATCTTGCGGTCGCGGGCCTTCTGGACCTTCTCGTTCATCTCGTCTGCGAGTTGGAGCATGCCCTTGCGGTCGGCGTCGTGGACGACCGGGACCATGAGACCGGCGTCCGTCGCGGCGGCGACACCGATGTTGTACTCGTCGCGGAGGACGATTTCCTCGTTCTCCTCGTCGAGTTGGGAGTTCATGTACGGGAAGTCCTTCAGCGCCGCGATGACCGCCTTCATCACGAACGGCATGTAGGTGAGCTTCGTCTCCTGTTCCTCGGCGACGGGCTTGAGCTGCGAGCGAAGTTCGACGAGTTCGGTCACGTCCACTTCGTCGTGGTGCGTGACGTGCGGCGCAGTGTACTTCGACTGCTCCATCTGGTTGCCGATGGCTTTGCGGACGCCCTTGTAGGGGACGCGCTCGCCAGCGGCGGGACCGGCTTCGGCGGTCTCGGTCGCCGCAGTACCTGCCTCGGCTTCCGCAGAGACGGCTTCGGCGTCCGCGGCCTGCGCCTGTTGCTGGGCCTGTGCGTACTCGCTGACAGCCTCGGGCGTGACAAACGCCTCGCCGTCGCGCATTTCGGTCGCGGGCACGGCGTTGAGGTCGACGCTCTTCTCTTCGGCCAGTGCACGGGTTGCGGGCGCGGCGAGGGTCTGCTGGCGGTCAGCGCTCTCTGCTACTGCCGCAGTGCCCTCGTCGCGCTTTTCGGTCGCGGACTCTCCGTTTATCTCGACGTTGCGCGGACGGCTACTCTCCGCTTCCTCGGCAGCCTCGGCCGCCTCGGCGGCCGAACGAACGTCGCCTTCGGTCACGCGACCGCTCGGGCCGCTGCCGTCGACGGACGCGAGGTCGACGTCGAGTTCCCGGGCGAGGCGTCGGACGCTCGGCGAGGCGAACACGCGCCCGCCGGATTCGGCTTCGCCGCTTTCCTCCGCGGCCGGTGCTTCGGGTTCTGCCTCAGCCTCGGGTTCGGCTGTTTCGGCCTCTTCTTCGCCACCGACCTGAATAGTGATGATGACGTTGCCGACGGGGACCATTTCGCCCTCTTCTGCGAGTAGTTCTTTGACCGTCCCGTTGAACGGCGAGGGAACGTCGACGAGTGCCTTGTCGGTCTCGACCTCTGCGAGTACCTGGTCCTCAGTTACTTCGTCGCCCGGTGCGACGTGCCACGTTACGAGTTCGCCTTCTGCGACGCCTTCACCGACGTCGGGGAGTTTGAATTCCTTGAGCGCCATTGTTTCAGAAGTTCACCGCCTCACGAATACCTTCTTCGACGCGGGCGACCGAGGGGAGGTAGTAGTCCTCCAGTGCGTACAGTGGGTACGGCACGTCGTAGCCCGCGACGCGCTTTACGGGCGCTTCCTGGTAGAGAAGCGCCTCTTCCTGAATCGTCGCCGTAATCTCGGCACCGAGACCGCCGTTCTTCGGAGCCTCGTGGACGACAACCGCGCGACCGGTCTTCTTGAACGACTCGACGACGGTCTCGCGGTCCATCGGCGAGATGGTGCGAATGTCGACGACTTCGGCGTCGATGCCCTCCTCTTCGAGGTTCTCGACCGCTTCGAGCGTCGGTCGCGTCATCGCGCCGTAGGTGAACACCGACACGTCCGTCCCTTCGCGTCGGACGGCGGCCTCACCGATTGGCACGGTGTAGTCTTCTTCGGGAACCTCACCGCGGAATGCGCGGTAGATGAGTTTGGGTTCCATGAAGATGACCGGGTCGGGGTCGCGAATCGCGGAGATAAGCAGCCCCTTCGTGTCGTAGGGCGTCGAGGGAATGACGACCTTCAGTCCGGCCTCGTGCGCGTAGAACATCTCCTTGGATTCGGAGTGCGACTCCGGCGCGCGGATGCCGCCACCGTAGGGTGCGCGAAGCACCATCGGGAGCGTGTAGCGCCCGCGGGTTCGGGTCCGGTACCGCGACATGTGACTGATAATCTGGTCGTATCCGGGGTACATGAAGCCGGAGAACTGAATCTCGGGAACCGGCTTCAGGCCCATCGCGGCCATGCCGACGGCCGTACCGACGATACCGGACTCTGCGAGGGGCGTGTCGATGACGCGGTCGTCACCGAACTCGTCCCAGAGACCCTCGGTTGCGCGGAAGACGCCGCCGTTTTTGCCGACGTCCTCACCCATGACGAGCACCTCATCGTCGAGGTTCATTTCGGTGTAGAGACCGTCCCGTACTGCCTGCACGATAGTAAGATTCTGCGCGCTCATTCTCTGAGGAACCCTTCGTCGCCAACCTTCTCACGGAGTGCTTCGAACTCCTCGCGCTGTGCACGAATCTCCGGTGTCTGTTCGGCGTACGCGTACTCGAACATCTCGCTCGGGTCCGGACGCGGGTCGGACTCGGCGGCCTCGATAGCGTCTGCGACCGTCGCCTCGATATCCGACTCGATATCGTCGATTTTCTCGTCGTCGAGTCGTCCAGTCTCGCGGAGGAACGTCTCCAGTCGCGGGATGGGGTCTTTCGCTTTCCACCGCTCGACTTCCTCGTCGTCGCGGTAGACGGTCGGGTCGTCAGCAGTGGTGTGTGCGCCGAAGCGGTACTGGACTGCCTCGATAAGCGTCGGCCGAAGTTCGCCCTCGTCGGGGTTCTTCGCTTTGTCCAGCGCCGCCTTCGTCACGGAGTAGACCGCAAGTGGGTCCATGCCGTCGACCTGAATACCGTCGAGGCCGTAGGCCGTCGCCTTCTGCGCGATGGTTTCCGATGCCGTCTGTCGTTCGCGCGGCACGGAAATCGCCCACTGGTTGTTGTTACAGAAGAAAATGTTCGGGGTGTCGAAGACGCCCGCGAAGTTCAGCGCCTCGTGGAAGTCTCCTTCGGAGGTCGCCCCGTCACCGAAGTAACAGAGGACGCCCTTGTCGGTTTCACCCTGGAGTTTGAGCGCCCACGCAGCACCCGTCGCGTGGGGAATCTGCGAGGCGATGGGAACGGCGGGTGGGAGAATGTTCGCATCCTCCGGCATCTTGTTACCCTTCTCGTGGCCCATCCAGTAGAGAAGCGTCTGTTTCAGTGGGAGGCCTCGAATCAGCGCGGCACCGTGTTCGCGGTAACTCGGAACCATCCAGTCGTCTTCTTCGAGTGCGATGGCACTGCCAATCTGTGCGCCTTCCTGTCCCGACAGCGGCGGATACGTCCCCATCCGTCCCTGCCGTTGGAGACTTACCGCCCGCGTGTCGAAGTGCCGGGCGAGACGCATGTTTCGGTACATCTCGACCAGTGTTTCGTCGTCGATGTCGGGGACCTCACCGACGACGGCCCCGTCCTCGTCGAGTACTCGTACCTGGTCCTGTGGGTCACGTTGAAGCACGCTCACGGGAGAACCCTCCTGTTCATGGCAAAATCGACACCCGCCGCCGTTATATTGTTTTCGTATATAATTTACTTTGACTCGGAATACCTCCCATCCTGCCGTGCTATGTAAACTCACACGGGACAAAATTGGACATTTTCACTCCTAAACGATTCTTCCTGATGGTCGTTAGCGTGAACCCACACATCACCGAGAGATAATCGGAAATATCGACAACGTTGCAAAACGTATCCGGGGTTGACGAGCGAGCGCCTCGGAATCGTAGCCGAGTCATTCGTGAACCAGTGGCGTCCGGTTTTGTCGCCCGGTTTTGTCGCCCAGTTCTGTCGCCCAGTTCTGTCGCCCGCTACTGCCCGGCGGCTGCACGCGCTGTCTGCCGAGCCTCTTCGACGCTCGACCCCTCTCGGAGAAGTGCGTCGACGAATAGCTCTCCGGCCTTGTACGACGACCGGACCATCGGACCGGACGCACAGTAGAGGAAGTCAAGTTCCTCTTCGGCGACCTGTCGCCACGTGTCGAAGGTGTCGGGGTGGACGTACTCGAACACGTCGAGGTGGCTCCGCGACGGCTGGAGGTACTGGCCGAAGGTCACGATGTCTACGTCGGCCTCGCGGAGGTCCGAGAGGGTCTGGTACACTTCGTGAGCGTACTCGCCGAGTCCGAGCATAATCGAGGTTTTCGTGTGGATATCGGACTCGTCTGTCACCTGCTGGAGCACTGAGAGGGACTGTTCGTAGCCAGCGCGGCGGTCACGAATCGGCCACTGGAGTCGTTCGACCGTCTCGATGTTGTGGGCAATAACGTCGGGACCGGCGTCGATTATCTTCCGAACGTGTTCTGGCTCACCCTGGAAGTCGGGAATCAACACCTCGACGAGGATGCCGGGGTCGCGGCGTTTAATCTCGCGAATCGTCTCCGCGAAGTGGCCTGCCCCCTGGTCGGGGAGGTCGTCGCGGTCTACGGAGGTCAACACGACGTAGTCGAGTCCGATTTCGGCGACCGCGTCGGCGACGTTCGCCGGTTCGTCGGGGTCGAGGGGTTCCATCCCGCCCGTCGTCACGTCACAGAAGTTGCAACCGCGCGAACACCGGTCGCCCATGAGCATAAACGTCGCCGTACCCGGTCCATCCTGCCCGCTCCAACACTCGCCGAGGTTCGGACAGTTGGCCTCCTCACAGACGGTGTGGAGGTTGCGGTCCCGGAGCGTGGATTTGATGTCGGTGAAACGCCGGCCGGATGGCGGTCGCATCTTCAACCAGTCTGGCTTCCGCCGCGTGCGCATGGTCAGTTACTTTCGAGGCGACGGGGAAAAAACGTGAGGATTACCCTGTTGTCAGTCGGATTAGTGACAGCACTGACGACGGTGATACGCGAAATCGCCAAACCGACCCCGATTACCTCCACTCGTACACTTCACTCGAAACCGTTCAAACGGATACGATAGGTGTGAAAAAGAAAACGTTTGACTCGAATACATCATAACTTTCCACCATCGTGCATGTACGACCGTGCTAGATGTATCATTAGAATGAAAAACTTATATTTGAGTAAATATTTCCACCGAGTATGAACTGGAAACACCGCCGCGATCTGTCGAAGGTCGAATCGAAGAAGCGAGAGGCCACCGCGGGAACGGACTGGTCGTTCATCGCTGCTCTCGCTATCGCCGCGTAAGGCACTAATTAGCCGCTCTCGGCCCCAACCTGTCCCGTAACCGATTTTTGTAATTTTCGCCCGGAAAGCGACGGCGTCGGATGGAGAAACGCCTTTCCCCCCGGACGACTCGGCTTGGTGTATGACGCTCGTCTTCGCCTCGCGCCCGATATCGACACGCACCCGGAGGTGCGCCTCGTGAAAGTCGCCGAGGCGGTCCCCGAGTTCGCCGATGCGTTCGGGTTCGAGGAGTTCAACCGGATGCAGCGGGAGGCGCTGCCCGCCATCCTCGAAACCGACCACAACGTCGTCGCCTCTGCGCCCACCGCCAGCGGGAAGACGGCGCTCGCCGAACTCGCCATCTGCCGGACGCTCCGCGACGAAGGGACGGCGCTCTTTATCGCACCGCTGCGCGCACTCACCACCGAGAAGGAATCCGAGTGGGAACGCTTCGAAGAACTCGGTTACTCGGTCTACGTCGTCACCGGCGAGCGCGACCTGAACCCTCGCCGAGCGGCCCGCGCGGACATTCTCGTCATGACGCCGGAGAAGACGGACTCCGCCACGCGCAAACACGACTCCGCGCGCTACTCCTTTATCGAAGACGTGGACTGCGTCGTCATCGACGAGGTTCACCTGCTCGATTCGGAGACTCGCGGCGGCGTCCTCGAAGTGACTGTCTCGCGGATGCGACGCATCTGCGACCCGCGCATCGTCGCGCTCTCGGCGACCATGCCGAACATCGACGACGTGGCGGCGTGGTTGGACGCGCCCGACGAGACGACCTTCGAGTTCGGTGACGACTACCGACCCGTGGACCTCCACGCGGGAGTCAAAACCTACACCCACGGCGAGAACTCCTTCGCCGACAAGTACCGCCGACTCTACCGGGCGTTTGACCTCGCCGAACCGCACATCCGCGACGGCGGCCAGTCGCTCGTCTTCGTCTCCTCGCGGCAGGACGCGGTTCGCGCTGCCGCCAAGGCCCGCGACGAACTCGCGAAGCGTGACGTTCCTATCGGCGCTCGCGGCGACTACGACTTCCACAACGAGGCGAAGGAACTGAGCAACGACTCGCTGCGAAAGGGCGTCCTCGACGGCGTCGGCTTCCACCACGCCGGACTCGCTCGCGACGACCGCGAAGCCGTCGAGGAGTGGTTCAAAGAGGGCAAGATTCAGCTTCTCTTCTCTACGTCCACGCTCGCGTGGGGCGTGAACCTCCCCGCCCGCTGTGTCGTCATCCGCGACACGAAACACCACGACCCGCTCGAAGGCGAGGTCGATATCTCGCCGCTCGACATCCTCCAGATGCTCGGGCGCGCAGGTCGTCCCGGCTACGACGACGTAGGATACGGCTGGGTCGTCTGCGACCACGCCGACCAGAACAAGTACCGCCGCCTGCTCCGCGAGGGCAAGGAAATCGAGTCGCGCCTCGCCGAAGACCTCGATTCGCACCTCAACGCCGAAATCGCGATGGGGACTATCCGCGACCTCGACGACGTTATGTCGTGGTTGGAGACGACCTTCTACTACCGCCGGGCGCAGTCGAACCCGGCCGCCTACGACTTCGAAGACCTCCGCTCGCGCGTCCGCGACGTGCTCGACCGACTGGTCTCCCGCGGCTTCGTCGAGATGGACGAGGACCTCTCCATCGACGCGACGGCGCTTGGCCGACTCACCTCGAAATATTACCTCCGACTGGGGACCGCAACCCGATTCTCCACGCTCGCCAACCGCGACCGAATCTCTGCGGACGACATCCTCGAAACGGTCGCCGGCGCGGCCGACTTCCGGCAGGTCTCGGCCCGACAGTCCGAAGTCGACGCCGTCGATTCCGTCCTGACCGGCGTCTCGACCGAACTCGAAGACGGACCGCGAAAGGTGCTCGCCATCCTCCACGCAAGCATGGCGAACTCGACGCCGAGCGAACTCCGTAGCGACGCGTGGGTCATCAAGCAGAACGCGCTTCGACTCCTCTCGGCGCTCCGCGAGTTCCTCGACACCTTCGCGGACGCCCGCACGGCGAATCTCGCAAAGCGTGTCGAAGCACGCGTCGAACACGGCGTCAGTAGCGACGCCGCGGCACTCACGGCTGTCGACGGTATCGGCCCCGGCCGCGCCCGAAAACTCGCAACCGGAGGTCTCTCGTCCCCGGCCGACGTGGTCGACGCTGGCGTAAAGGAACTGACTCGTGCGGGTCTTTCGCAGGGCGTCGCCGAGCGCGTCGTCAAGAGTGCGAAGAACCTCCCAGCCCCCGAACTCGACTGGGGACAGTTCCCGGAGTCGGTCGCCCGCGGCGAGAGTAACATGCACGATATTCGCGTCAAAAACAGCGGTGGCGGCGGCTCTATCGGGATTCGCGTCACCGTCAACGGCGTCGAGATGTCGGCGAAGACGTGCTACCTTTCGGACGACGTGACCGTCCCGGTCGGCGTCTTCGGCGCGAAGGACGACGAACTGGAGTTCGTCGTGGAAGTCACGTTCCCCGACCTGCCGCTGCTCCCGATTCGGGAGTCGCGGACGGTTCGGGTGGAATAACAGCGGCTTCATTTCTTGCCGGTCTGCCGGCGTCACTCTCGTTTTCTGTGATTCTCCCGCTCGAAGACGCCGCTGCAAGGGAGCGTTTCAGTTCGAATCAGAGCCCAATCTTCGCTTTCACTCCGCGTATGGCGAGGGTTGTTGTTCAATCCACATGACTGTCAATTGTCGTTATGTTGCAATCCCCCCTCGAAATTTCCGAAACAGAGCAGTACTGGTTACGGAGTCGAGACGTAAGCGACTCCCCGAAAATCGGCGGCGACGGCTACTTCTCTGACCACGATGTTATCCGCCCAGAGAACGTCGAACCCGCTGACTTACCACCGACGGACAGCGAGGCTGTTCGGGAACCCGACTGCGAAGCGCTCGAAGCCCAGAAAACTATCGGCAAGTGGCAAGTCACAGGGTCGGCAGAACGAATCGAAGCGTTGTGGCCCGAACTCGTTGCTGACGCGGAGGCGGGGACCATCTGGGCAGTGAAGGCGATGACCGCGTACGGCTACGAGGAACTCCCGATGTACGACGACTACATTCTCACCGTCTACACGCCCAACTACTTCGACCGAGACGACGTTGATCGAGTCAGAGAACACCTCCGAGACGAACACGGCGTCACCCACGAACTCTACTACAAACCAGATATCTACACCACGAAGGGTATCGTTGCCAGCACAGCAGCAGAATTCGGGCTTTCGGCACCCGCTAGATATATCGAATAGCTCCGTCGGAACTCCGTTTCGTCGGCATCTCCCCGTTTAGTTTTCACCGAGCAACGCCGCCCGCAACTCCTCCGGCCCGTCTACGATTTCATCCGCTAGCGATAGGTCCAACTCCGCGTTGTGGTCGACGCGGTAGGCGATTGTGTACGCTCCCGACCGGGCGGCCGCCTCGATGCCGTTGACCGAGTCTTCGACCACGATGCAGTCTTCGGCCGCGACGCCGAGTTCCGCGGCGGCGTGCTCGTAGATGTGTGGCTCCGGCTTTCCGGGCTTGTCGATGTCGTCGGCGGAGAGCACGAGGTCGAGCGGGCCGAGGTCGAAACGTTCGCGGACCGTCGAAATCCACGCTTGCGGGGCCGACGAGACGATGGCGGCCTTCTTGCCCGCCGTGCGGAGGTCCGAAAAGAGTGCTTCTGCGCCGTCCATCAGGACGACGTTCTCGCCGTAGAGGTCCTCCGCATTCTCGTGGTACGCCGCGATGAACTCGTCTTTCGAGACGGTTGCTCCGTACTGCTCGTCGAGATACTCGTATATCTCGCGGAAGCTCATGCCCGTGATTTCCTCGTGGGCGGGGTCGCCGGATTCGATGGCCTCGGCGAACACCCAGTCGTCCTCGAAGGCGTGCCAGTACTGCTCGGAGTCGACCAACACACCATCCATGTCGAACAGCACGACGTTCGCGTCCATGCCTCGCCCTGTGGCGCGACCGACCAAAGTCCTTCGTGCCGCGGCATGCCTGTTTAACCTTCGCGCGAAGGTTGAAGCGCGAACCCGAGACCATCCCCGCGCATGGAATCTATCCGCGTCTTCGCCGGAGACTGTACCGTCCACTTCGAAGGCTCCCGCGACCGCACCCAGCGCGGCCGGGTCGTCGTCGTCGTCAAGCCCGACCGAACCGTCCTCGTCCACGACGTATCCGGTTACCAACCCGTCGCGTGGCTCACCCGTGCCGACTCGCTGACCGTCGAATCCGGGCCGGGGTCGTTCGGTCTCGTCGCCCACGCGGGCGAGCAGGTTCTCACCGTCGAGTCCAACGACGTGACCGGTCGTGCCGAGTACCCTGCGAGCGAGGCCGGCATCCCGGTCGGTTCGCACCCCAAAACCGGTGAGCCGTTAGTCCGGACAAACGGGGCCGTCGTCGGCCTCGACTCGGGAACCGAGTTCCGACTCCCCGCCGGTGCAACCGTCCTCGACGAGACGTGCGACGACTGCGGCCTGCCCCTCATGCGCACCGAGCGCGGAGCGACGTTCGAGGTCTGTATCGACCGTCAGTGCGACCCGCTGGACGACCGCGTGAAAGACCGATTCGACGGGGAATGGTCCTGTCCCGACTGCGACTCGCCGATGCGAATCATTCGGCGAAGTGGTCGCCTGCTGGCCGGGTGTGACGCGTATCCCGAATGCGAGACCGCCTTCTCGGTCCCGGCGGGCGTGGTCGTAGACGAGTGCGAGTGCGGCCTGCCGGTGTTCGAGACGGGCCGCGGCCGGCGGTGTCTCGACTCGACGTGTGAGTTCGCATGACGCCGGAGGAGAGAGCGCGTCGCCCGTGGCCCCGGAAGTGGCGACAGGGCCGGCCTGCAAACCCCGCTGCCAGCATCGCAGTTCCTTTGTCGTCGGCCCGCCCCGATTCGAGTATGCAAGGACGCCTCGAAGACGGCATCGTCCATCTCCCGGGCGATGCCCGACAGCGGTTCCACGATTCGCGCGGGTACGGGAGACCGACCGGCGGCAACGACCTCGAAGTCGCACCCGTCGAGGCCGCCCACCTGCTCTCGCGCGGCGATATCGACGGCGTGGACGGGATGGGTCTGCGCGAACTCCTCGCGCGCACCGGCACCACGCTCGATTTCGTCGTCTACAAAGACCTCCGCGACCGCGGGTTCTACCTCTCTCCCACCCGCGAGGGATGGCCGGGTGTCGACGACACCGGGGGCGCGGATTTCCTCGTCTACCCTCGCGGAAAGGGACCGTGGGATGGCGATGTCGAACACCGGGTGCGCGTCGTCGGCGAACGCGAGTCCATCCCGGTCTCGTCGCTCGGCGACGTGGTACTCGCTATCGTCGACGAGGACGGCGACCTGACCTACTTCGACACTGAGGGCTACTCCCCGGAGGGGACGGCCACAGAAGACCTTCCGACCGGTCTCGACGCCGAACTCCTGTCGGACCGCGCACTCGTGGGGGATGGCGTGGACCGCCTCTACCAGAACGGCTTCTTCGGGCAGCGCCTCTACGGCCGCAACGCCGACAGCGGCCCGCTTCAACTATCGCTCCTCGAAGCCGCGTATCTCGCCCGGCAGGATTCGCTCGCCATCGACGAGACCGACGTGGTCTCCCGCGGCCACGACGTGGAGGGCGACCGATTCGACCGCAGACTCGCGGTTTACGCGATGCTCCGGGAGATGCAGACGGTCCCCAAAAGCGGGTTCAAGTTCGGCTCCGATTTCCGTGTCTACACCGACTTCGAGACGGTTTCGGACCTCTCGCACTCCGAATTCCTCGTGCGCGTGGTCGCGCCCGAACACACGTTTGTTCCACGGGACCTCTCACTTGACGTTCGCCTCGCCGGCGGTGTCCGCAAGCGAATGGTTTTTGCGCTAACCAGCGCCAAGGGAGAGATAGACTGGCTTTCGGTCAGTCGGCTCACGCCATGACACGAGACGAACCCGCGGAGCGAATCCGCACCGACGGAGGCACAGCGCAGGGAGCAGACGACGTTGCTCTCGACCCGTGGGGCTCGTCAACCATCGCCGACTACCGGAAGTTGTTCGAGGAGTTCGGCATCGAGGAGTTCGACGAGGTACTCGACGAGGTGCCGAACCCTCACTACCTGATGCGACGGGGTGTCATCTTCGGCCACCGCGACTACCGACGCGTCCTCGAAGCCATGCGCGACGGCGACGACTTCGCCGTCCTCTCGGGCTTCATGCCGACCGGTGACCCCCACATCGGCCACAAACTCGTCTTCGACGAAATTATCTGGCACCAACAGCAGGGTGGCGATGCGTACGGTCTCATCGCCGACATGGAGGCGCACTCCGCCCGCGGCATCGCGTGGGACGAAATCAACGAACACAGCCGCGATTACCTGCTGTCGCTTATCGCACTCGGGTTCGACCCCGAAGAGGGCGAACTCTACCGGCAGTCCGACAACGACACGCTCCAGAAACTCGCGTTCGAACTCGGCGGGAAGGCAAACTTCTCCGAGTTCCAGTCCATCTACGGCTTCGACGGCGAGACCAACGTTTCGCACATGCAGTCGGTCGTCACGCAGATGGCCGACATTCTCTATCCGCAGTTGGACGACCCGCAACCGACGGTTATCCCGGTCGGCCCCGACCAGGACCCTCACGTCCGGTTCGCTCGCGACCTCTCGACCCGGATGCGCTTCTTCAAGGTGACCGATGCGTTCGCGTCCTTCGAACTCGACGACGCCGAGCGCCCGGTCGTCGCCGCGGCCTACGACGCCCGCGAGGAGTTCGCCGAAGACGTCGACATGCCGCGGTGTGGCGAGGCCGCCGAGTGGTTGGCCGACGCCGACCTCGCCGAACTCGGCATCCTCGCAGACGAGTCAGTCCGCGAGTCGGCGGTCGAAAAGCTCGAAAACGCCGGGATGGAACCGCTCCGTCCGCGAATTCGGTTCTTCGCTCGACAGGCGACCGACGAGGCGTTCGAGGCACTCATCGAAGAAATCGAGGGCGAAAAGCGCCGGTACGACCAGCACATCGACGCCTTCGACCTCGACATCGAGGCGGCCGAAGACCTCGCCCGCGAGGTCGAAGCCCACCACGGCGGCTACGGCTTCATTCCGCCGTCGTCCATCTACCACCGCTTCATGACCGGCTTGACGGGTGGCAAGATGTCCTCCTCTATCCCGGCGAGTCACATCTCGCTGCTCGACGACCCGGAAGACGGCTACGACAAGGTCAGGTCCGCGACGACCGGCGGTCGCGACACCGCCGAAGAACAGCGCCGACTCGGCGGCGAGGCCGACAAGTGCCCGGTGTACGAACTCTACGCCTACCTCCTCACCGGCGACGACGACGAGTTCGCCAAGAGGGTGTACGACGAGTGTGTCGGCGGCGAGCGACTCTGCGGCGGGTGCAAGGAGCAGGCCGCGACGCTGATGCGCGAGTTCCTCGAAGACCACCACGAAAAGCGCGAAGAGGCGAAGGAAGTCCTCGACTCGCTCGATATCGACCTCGAATCTGAGCGGCGGGGCGTGGCGGCGGAGCACTAAGCGAGGCCACACTCCGACACACCGCCGACCGACTACAACTCTACGTCTTCTCCGACGCCGTTCTCTATCGATTTCTCGTACAGATATTCCGCCGTCGCGGCGTCCAGAACCGCTGAGCCGACGCTTTCGACGATTAGAACCTCGTCGTCCGAGTCGCGGCCAACACCGCCTTCGAACACGCCCGAGAGCGGAATCAAGTCGGATTCCGTGAGACCGGATTCGCGAACGTCGCCGATGTCGGCGACTTCCTCGGGTACGTCCGCGAAGACGCGGTCCGCCCGTTCGAACGTCGCGGGACCGAGTTCCTGCATTTCGCCGGTGTAGGCTCCGATGGCGATGACGAGCGTTCCGGGGTTGAGCCACTCGGCAGCAAAGACTGGTTCCGTACTGGTGGTTGCGGTGACGACGACGGTCGACTCCGAGACGGCAATTTTGGGTGAACTGACTGCCTCCGCGTCGATGCCGTCGTCTCGAAGGTCGGCCGCGCACCGCTCGCGCGAGACGGTCGGCGAGTAGATACGGACGGATTCGACGTCGGTCGCGGCGGCGATGGCGCGGGTCTGCCACCGCGCTTGCGTTCCTGCGCCGAGGACGCCGAGATGGACGGGGCCGGTCGATAGATACGTCGCGGCCAACCCGCCGACACATCCCGTTCGAGCGTTGGTGATAGTCGTTCCGTCGAGGAATGCGAGCGAGAGACCGGTCCGCGCGTCGTTGAGGACGACCTGCGCGTTCACCGTCTGGAGACCGCGGGCGGCATTCGCCGCGTGGACGGCGGCGAGTTTCGTCGCGTACACCTCGTGGCCGTGGATGTACGCCGGCATGGTCAAGGCGGTCCCGAGCGGCGGGCGGTGGTCGTGTTCGACGGCGTCGACATCACCCGTTCCGCCGTCGATGCCGATGCCGACCGGGAAGTGGGGTCTTGACGGTCGCTCGACTTCGTCGTGGCCCTGTTTCACGAACGCTTCCTCGACGACTGGGAAGAGCTCTGGAAGCGAGAGAAGTCCGCGAACGTCGTCCGCTGAGAGAATCTGAACCATATGTCATCTACTCGGGGATGTCTGGTGAACGTTTCGCGCATTGCTGCCGTGTCACACATACACTCATATCGGTGGGCGGAATCAGAGACGACTATGCACGTCCTCATCGTCGGCGGCGGTGTCGTCGGACTCGCTTGCGCGCACGCCCTCGCCGACCGCGGTGCCGAGGTCACTGTCTGCGAGGCGGGGACACTCGGCGGCGGCAGCACGGGGCGGGCCGCCGGCGGGATTCGAACGCAGTTCTCCACGCGCGTGAACGTCGACCTCTCGCTCGCGAGCATCCCCGTCTGGGAATCGTTTGCCGACGAGTTCGGCGTCGACATCGACTATCGACGACCGGGCTATCTTTTTCTTGCACGAACCGAGGAGACGGCAGCGGCCTTCCGCGAGAACGTCGCCATGCAGACCGAGGCGGGCGCACCGAGTCGCCTCTTGGACCCCGAGGAGGCCCGCGAGTACCTGCCCGAACTCCGGACCGAGGAGTTCGTTACAGCGACTTACTCGACCGCCGATGGCATCGCCGACCCGCACTCGGCGGTACAGGGTTTCGCGGGTGCAGTCCGGGACGCTGGCGGCGATATCCGAACGAAAACGGCCGTTACCGGCCTGTCTCGCCGGGACGACGGCTGGCGAGTCGCGGTGGAAGGCGAAGACGAGTCGGGCGACGAGGGCACGAACGGAGACGAGACCATCGACGTGGATGCCGTAGTCGTCGCGGCGGGTGCGTGGTCCGGTCAGGTCGCCGCCCTCGCGGGTATCGACCTGCCAATCGCTCCGCGCCGTCGGCAGATCGCGGTCGTCGAACCGGACGGCGACCTTCCCGAGGATGCGCCGCTCACTATCGACCTCGATACGGGGTCGTATTTCCGCCCGGAACGGGCGGGGACCGCCATCGTCGGCGGGCACTTCGCCGATTCGGACCCGGACGTCGACCCCGACCGGTTCGACGAGTCGATGGACGTCGAGCGTGCGCTAGCGG